>JAJXYM010000040.1 GCA_021780585.1 Deltaproteobacteria bacterium | reverse complement strand
CGCGGCGGCGTTGCTTGCGGCGATGCTGCTCGGACGGCTCGGCCGGCCGCTGCGTCCGCCGCGGATGCTCGGACGTTTCGACGGCGGCGCCACGATCACGGGCTTGCGCGCCGCTGATTCCGATAGTGCGAATGCGGATCAGGCGACCAGCTTTGGCGCGAGTGGCGGACGGCGATGGGGCGTCGGTCGGCCGCTGAACGCGCGCGAGGCCGACGGGATCGCGGCGGCGATCGAGCGGCGGCCGCTGCCGTCGCGGCTGCCGCGCTGAACGCGTCGCGCGCAATTGCATCTTCGCTTCCGGATTCGTAGTCTCGGCGAATGGCGACGCGCGACCTGCGAATTTATATCGATTTCAAAAGTCCCTACGCCTATCTGGCGAAGGACCCGGCGTACGAACTTGAACGCGAATTCGGCGTCCAGTTCCGCTGGCTCCCCTACGTGCTGCAAATTCCCGATTTTCTCGGCACGGTCGAGGACCGCAATGAGCATCAATGGCGCCGCGTGCGATACAGCTACATGGACGCGCGCCGGCTGGCGAATCGGCGCGGTCTGACGGTGCGCGGCCCGCAGAAGATCTTCGACTCGTCGCTGGTGTCGATCGCGATGATCTACGCGGATCGGCGCGGCGCCTTGCGCAAGTTCAATGACCTCGCATTTGAACGCTTCTGGAAACGCGAATTCGATATCGAGGAGCCGAATGCCGTGCGCGGCGTGCTGGCTGACAGCGGCGCCGATCCGGCCGCGTTCGCCGATTTCGCCGCCGGGGAGGGCCGCGAGGAGCTCGCGCGGATTTGCCGCGAGGCCGAGGAGGCGGGCGTCTTCGGCGTGCCGACGTTCGTGATCGACGGCGAAATTTTCTGGGGCGGCGATCGGCTCTGGATGGCGCGTGAGAAGCTCGCGGGGCGTTGAGTTGTGCGCGCCCGAACGCGCCGTTAAAGTGGCCCCGTCCGGACGGCGCGCGGCGCCCGGCTTCCGGCCTCGAGGTAACGATCGTGGATGACGTGTTGTTTGAAAAAGCGCCCGTCGCGACGCTGACTGTCAACCGGCCCAAATCGCTCAATTCGCTCAGCCGCGGCGTGCTCGAAGAGCTCGCGCGCGTGCTGCGCGACGTCCGCCATGACGCGGCGATTCGCGTGCTGATCGTCACCGGCGCGGGCGATCGCGCGTTCGTCGCCGGCGCCGATATCGCGGCGATGTCGGCGATGACCACGGTCGAAGGACTGGAATTCACCCGCCTGGGCCATCGCGTGATGTCCACGTTCGAGGATTTGCCGATTCCGGTAATCGCGGCGGTCAACGGTTTCGCGCTGGGCGGCGGACTCGAACTGGCGCTGGCCTGCGACCTGATCGTCGCCAGCGACAAGGCGCGTTTCGGCCAGCCCGAAATCAACCTCGGGATTATTCCCGGCTTCGGCGGCACGCAGCGCCTGCCCCATCGGATTGGCCACGCCCGCGCGCGCGAACTGATCATGACGGGCGAGATGTTCGACGCGCGGACCGCGCATGAATGGGGGCTGGTGAATCGCGTCGTGCCGGCCGATCAACTGCTGGCCGAAGCGCGCAAGCTGGCGGAGAAAATCGCGACCAAATCCGGCCTCGCGCTGCGTCAGGCCAAGGCCGCCCTGCGCGCCGCCGCGACCATGGAAGAGGACGCGGGGTTGCGCTTCGAGCAGAACGTTTTTGGCGCGCTCTTCGGCAGCGCCGATCAGACCGAGGGAATGAAGGCGTTTCTGGAAAAGCGCGAGCCGCAATGGCGTCATCGTTGAGCCGCGCGGAGGCGCGATCGACGCGGCGCGCGCGGCCGGCGGCGGGTCACGCGAAATAGCGCGCGGAGTATGGATTCAAGCGCTCGCTTGGTATTGCGCGGGCGCGCGAATGCTGGTTTTATCGACGGCATCGGCCGTCTGCGGTAAACATTGAAAACGCGGCGGCGGCCGGACGACGGCCGGCGCTGGAATCGTCGAATTATAATGGACCTCGAACTATCCGAAGCTCAGCGCGGCGCCCGGGATACCGCGCGCCGTTTCGCCCGCGAACGGCTCGAACAGGTCGGCGTCGAGGTCGACCGGACGCATCGGTTTCCCGCCGCGGCGATCGCCGAATTGGGACGGCTCGGGATGCTCGGCGTGTTTATCCCGGAGGAATACGGCGGAGCCGGACTCGACAACGTCGCCTACGCGCTGGTGATCGAGGAATTGTCGGTCGAATGCGCTTCGACCGGCGTGATCGTCTCGGCCCATTCCTCGCTCGGATGCTGGCCGATACTGGGCACGGGCAGCGACGATCAGAAGCGCCGCTATCTGCCGAAAATGGCGACGGGCGAATGGCTCGGATGCTTTGCGCTGACCGAGCCGCAGGCCGGGTCCGACGCCGCCGGCCAGCGCACCCGCGCGGTCCGCGACGGCGACAGCTACGTGATCGACGGCTCCAAGAATTTCATCACCAACGGTCCCGAAGCCGGCGTCTGTATCGTCTTTGCGATGACCGAGCCCGACCGCGGCCATCACGGGATCAGCGCCTTTATCGTCGAGACTTCAACGCCGGGCTTCGCGGTCACGCGGGTCGAGGACAAGATGGGTATCCACGGCGCGCACAGCGCGGCGCTTTCGTTCAGCGAGATGCGCGTGCCGCGGGAAAATCTGCTGATGCGCGAGGGCGAGGGGTTCAAGGTCGCGATGAAGACGCTTGACGGCGGACGGATTGGAATCGCCGCGCAGGCGGTCGGAATCGGCCGCGCCGCGCTCGAAGCGTCGCTGAAATATGCCCAGGATCGGGTCGCTTTTGGCCGGCCGATCGCGAGCAATCAGGCGATTCAGTGGAAGCTCGCCGATATGGCCGTCGAAATCGACGCGGCCCGGCTGCTGACGCTGCGCGCTGCCGCGCTCAAGGACGCCGGCCAATCGTGCACCAAGCAGTCCGCGATGGCGAAGCTGTTCGCGGCCGAAGCCGCGATGAAGGCGGCGACCGAGGCTGTCCAGATTCACGGCGGCTACGGCTATACCAGGGAATTCAAGGCCGAGCGGTATTTCCGCGACGCCAAAATCACCGAAATCTACGAAGGCACTTCCGAAATCCAGCGGCTCGTGATCGCGGGTCAGGTGCTGCGCAACGGATGACGCCGCGGAAGGGATGAGGAAACGGTTGTGAAGACCAAGCAGGAATGGCTCGATCAAACCTACGCGCGCGGCAAGGAGCGGCCGGTGCGCTTCTCGACGCTCTCGGACCTCGAGGTCGCGCCGCTCTACTCGCCCGAGGACGTCACGGGCGACCATGAGACCGCGCTGGGTTATCCGGGGGAATTTCCCTACACCCGCGGCGTGTACGAATCGATGTATCGCGGGCGGCTCTGGACCATGCGCCAGTTCGCCGGCTTCGGACTGGCCGAGGACACCAATAAGCGTTTCCGCTTTCTGCTTGCGCAGGGTCAGGACGGCCTTTCCACCGCCTTCGATATGCCCACCCTGATGGGCTACGACGCCGACCACGAACGTTCGATCGGCGAGGTCGGACGCGAGGGCGTCAGCGTCTCCTCAATCCATGACATGGCGCGCCTGTTCGATCAGATTCCGATCGGCAAGGTTTCGACCTCGATGACGGTCAACTGCTCGGCCTCGGTGCTGCTCGCGATGTACCTGGTGCAGGCCGAACGCCAGGGCGCGCCGTGGGAGCAGGTCAGCGGCACGATCCAGAACGATATGCTCAAGGAGTATATCGCGCAGAAGGAATGGATCTGTCCGCCGGCGCCGGCGGTGCGGATCGTCACCGACATGATCGAGTTTTGCACCAAACGGGCGCCGCGTTTCCATCCGGTGTCGATCTCCGGCTATCACATCCGCGAGGCCGGCTCGACCGCCGTGCAGGAGCTGGCGTTCACGATCGCCGACGGCCTCTGCTACGTCCAGAACGGCGTCGAACGCGGGCTCGACGTTGATGATTTC
>JAJXYM010000199.1 GCA_021780585.1 Deltaproteobacteria bacterium | reverse complement strand
TGTGGCGCCAGCCGCATCGCCGGGTAGCCATGTGCGGACGGGATAACCGCTGAAAGCATATAAGCGGGAAGCCCACCCCAAGATTAGGTATCCCGGCCGCAAGGCCCTGAAGGCCCCTTCCAGACAAGGAGGTTGATAGGTCGGAGGTGGAAGCGCTGTAAAGCGTGGAGCTGACCGATACTAATAGGCCGTGAGGCTTGACCGCTATGCATCTCCGCTTTGCCGATTAGTCGGCGCGGCGGCGATGCTGGCCGAGAGCGTGTCCGGATTTCCTATCGCTAGCCGGGCGCGACCGGCCGAGGTCCGATTGCGTACTTGGTTTTGACGGCCACACTTGAATATGCCCTACTATCAGTTTGTCGGAAACATCGTCAGTCGTGATTCCACGGCGGACATCAGGTTTCCGGTCGCCATAGCGAAGGGGAAACACCCGTTCCCATCCCGAACACGGCAGTTAAGCCCTTCAGCGCCGATGGTACTGTGACCGACGGCGTCACGGGAGAGTAGGACGCGGCCGGGGAATCTCAAGGGCGGAGCCAATTGGCTCCGCCCTTTTTTCGTTTTTGCTTTACGCATCGCAATCATGATCCCGACACGGCGTTGTAGCGAATGAACCCCTTTATGAGAGAAACGGGGAGGGCGGCGAGTGGACGATTCGGAAGTTGTCTGGTCAGGCGATCAGTGGCTGCGCCTGTCAGTATTAAGAGGATTTCAGACTGAATCTGAAGGGATTAGTTGCCGGAGCTGGCGGGCATGGCGGATCGGCTCACGCGACTGGTTTGCCCGCCGCCCAGACTCGACTCATTAGTGAAATTTTCGGGTTACGGCCTTCCGGTATCGAGACGAGAAAGTCACGATGAGACTGCACGCCGAACGCTTGGAGCGGGAGCGGCGGGCGGGATAAACTTGACGCCCTGGAGTCTGCGATAAGCGCGATGGACGAACGTTACGAACCAGGCAAAATCGAACCCTTCTGGCGCGAAGAGTGGGAGCACACCAACCTCCATCTCACGCGCGAAACGCCCGGACGGCCGAAATTCTACGGCCTTGAGATGTTTCCGTATCCCTCCGGCGACGGCCTCTCGGTTGGCCATCTACACAACTACGTCCCCTGCGACGTGATCGGCCGCTACAAACGGATGGCCGGCTTCAATGTGCTGCATGCGATGGGCTGGGACGCCTTCGGCTTGCCGGCCGAGAACGACGCGCTGCTCAAGCGGCTGCATCCGAAGGAGACCGTGCCGCGCTACGCCGCGAACTTCAAGCGGCAGTTGAAGCTGGCGGGATGCGCCTACGACTGGACGCGCGAAATCAATTCGTCGTCGCCGGAATACTATCGCTGGACGCAATGGTTTTTCCTGCTGCTGTACAAGCGCGGACTGGCCTATCGCGCGCTCGGCTCGCAATGGTGGTGCGAGAAATGCCGGACGATCCTGGCCAACGAACAGGTGGTTAACGGATGCTGCTGGCGCCATACGGACACGCCGGTCAGCAAGAAGGACCTCGAACAGTGGTACTTCAAAATCACCGACTACGCCGACCGGCTGCTGGCCGATCTTGACGGAATCGATTGGCCCGAACCGATCAAGCTGATGCAACGCAACTGGATTGGCCGCTCGGAAGGAGCGGAGCTGGCGTTTCCGGTTGCGGGCCATCCGGGCAAGGAAGTGCGCTTTTTCACCACCCGGCCGGATACGGTTTTTGGCGTTTCGTTCATGGTGCTCGCCCCCGAGCATCCGCTGGTCGCTGAAATCACCACGCCGGAGCAGCGCGCCGCGGTTGACGAATACGTCACGCAGGCGCGCCGGCAGAGCGAGATCGAGCGGCTATCGACGGTGAAGGAAAAGACCGGAGTATTCACCGGCTCCCGTGCGCGGAATCTGTTCAGCGGCAAGGACGTGCCGATCTGGATCGCCGATTACGTCCTGATGGGCTACGGAACCGGCGCGATCATGGCGGCGCCGGGTGAGGACGAGCGCGATTTCGCCTTCGCGAAAAAATACGGACTGGAAATTCCGGTCGTGACGGCTCCGGCCGACGGCTCGTCCGCGCCGGCCGATCGCGCCTTCACTGAACGTGGAATTGCGATCAATTCCGGCTTTCTCGACGGAATGAAGACTGACGACGCGATTCGCGCGGTATGCCAACACGCCGAAACGAATGGATTCGGCCGCGCGACCGTCAGCTACCGGATGCGCGACTGGCTGATTTCGCGCCAGCGCTACTGGGGATGCCCGATTCCGATCGTCTACTGCGCGAAGGACGGAATCGTGCCCGTGCCGGATGATCAGTTGCCGGTCGTGCTGCCCGACATGAAAGATTATCAGCCGTCGGGCACAGGACGATCGCCGCTCGCGAATGTCCCCGAATTCGTCAACACGGCCTGTCCGACGTGCGGCGGTCCGGCCGAACGCGAGACCGACACGCTCGACGGCTTCGCCTGCTCGTCGTGGTATTTCCTGCGCTTCGCCTCGCCACATTACGACCAGGCGCCGTTCGAGCCGAAGGCCGGCGACTACTGGCTGCCCGTCGATCTTTACGTCGGCGGCGCCGAGCATGCCGTGATGCATCTGCTGTACGCGCGGATGTGGACCAAGGTGATGTTCGACGCCGGTCTCGTGAAGTTCAAGGAGCCGTTTCCCGCGTTGCGCAATCAGGGAATGATCTGGGCGGCCGACGGCCAGAAGATGTCCAAGAGCAAGGGCAACGTGGTCACGCCGGACGCGATGGTCGAGAAATACGGCGCCGACGCGCTCAGGCTCTGGGAGCTGTTCATGGGGCCGTTCGAGGAGGCGACCAACTGGAACGAAACCGGAGTCGCCGGCACGGCGCGCTATCTGCAACGGGTATGGGCGCTGATGCGGCGATACGTTGAAGCCGGATGCCCGGACGGCGCCCCGTCGACCGAGACCGTCAAGCGCGCGCATAAGACGATTCGCGTCGTTACCGACCATGTCGAGCGGATGCGGTTCAATACGGCGCTCGCGGCATTGATGGATCAGCTCAATTATCTGGCGAAGCTGGAGCCGGAACAGTTGGGTCGCCATACGGTGGAGACTTACGTGCTGATGCTGGCGCCGATGGCGCCGTTCGTCGCCGAGGAGTTCTGGCGCGCGCTCGGGCGGAGCGAATCGATCCATCTGGAGGCATGGCCGAAGTTCGATCCGGCGCTGACGGTCGATGAAACCGTGACCGTGGTTGTGCAAGTGAACGGCAAGGTGCGCGATCGGCTCGAAGTCGAAGCGGGCGCGGCCGAAGATGAGGTGCGCGCCCTCGCCCTCGCCAGCGAGGCGGTCCGGCGCAATCTCGACGGCAAAACCCCGAAAAAGGTGATTTACGTTCCGCACAAGCTGGTGAGCATCGTCGTCTGATTTTTTCGGGGATTCAGCGCGGCGATCGGCGCGGCGAACGAGCCTGCGGGCGCGCGCTTGATGCGGCGGGCGGGGGCGTGCGATGGTCGGAGCAAATCCGGCAATCCAGGAGGCGCCCGCAATGGCCGACGACGTGCTCAAGGTCGAACGTCATCCGAATTACGTCACGCTGGTTCTCAACCGGCCCGAAAAACGCAACGCGATCAATCAGGCGATGTTCGAGGCGCTCGATCGCGAACTCGACGCGATCGAAAAGTCGCCCGACGTGCGCGCGGTAGTCCTGCGCGGCGAAGGGCGCGCCTTCTGTTCGGGAATCGATCTGCGCGAGATCGGACAGATCGGCGGGGCCGGCGGCGTCACGCCGGAGAAGGTTTTCAGCCGAATCGAGAAGCTGCCGATGCCGACGATCGCGGCCGTGCAGGGCGATACCCTCACGGGCGGACTGGTGCTGGCGCTGACCTGCGACCTGAGAATCGCCGGGGCGGGCGCGCGGCTCGGGATGACGCCGGCGCGGATCGGCTATCTGCCGACGTTTCAGATTTTCCGCCGTTTCGTCGAGACCGTGGGAC
>JAJXYM010000163.1 GCA_021780585.1 Deltaproteobacteria bacterium | reverse complement strand
CTCCCGGCGGGCGTGCTCACAGGCCGGTCCGCGTAACGTCACACCGAACTTAATTTTTACGCCGCAAGGGCGGGGCCGGCGGAAGGCTTTCAAGCGAACAAATTCGTTTGGCCCAGCCCTTCCTCAAGCGTGAGCCCGCAACGAGCGGCGATCTTCTTCGCCAGCGACTCGAAGTCCCGACCACAATTGGTGACCGCCTTAACATGCGCACCGATTGCGCCGTCGGCCGGCTTCAGGCGAAACATCGGCTTGTGAGCCTCCATGGCCATCGGCATAAGGCTGCGAAAATGCTTCAGTTCCGCAAGGCATTCCGGGTCTTCGCTCACCGCGGGCGGCGCGCCGTCGGGGCTTTGGTCAAGCACGGCGGTGCGGTACTTCCCCGGTATTCGCGCCATCCATTTAGCGTAAGCCTTCACCGGGCGATCCAGACGGACGGCATGCTGCATCACAACGTAGCCGACCGGGTCCATTTCGCCCGTGGGTAGCTCTATCTCCAAATCGGCCGGCCGTTCCTGTAGCCGCTTCTTCCACTCCCCGCGCCAGCGCTTGAGAGTCGGGCCAAGGTTAGCGAGTCCTTGCAACGAATAAATATCCGGCGCCAGCGGGATCACCACGTGTTCGGCGGCAATAAGCGCCGCGCGATTAATCGCTCCCAAATTGGGGCCAACGTCGATAAGAACGACATCAGCCTCGCACTTGTGGGCCGCCGCGCGAATAATACGATAGAAGGCCGACAATACTCGGAAAGCCCGCGGCTTCCCATCAAGGCATTCGGGCCACTGGCTACTCAGATCATCCTCGAACTCAGATAGGCCGAGATCGCCAACGAGCAGGCCAATGTTCTCGTCGATCTCTTCGATGTGAGGATTCCTGATATCACCCTCGCCGCGCAAAAGCGGTCGAATCGCGCCAAATACGGTATCATCCCGGTTTCCCTCCGGCCAAAGCTCTTCGAGTCTATCCTCCTCGATGAACATGCTTGTGAGATTGGCTTGAGGATCGTAGTCCGCAGCAAGAACACGCAGTCCGAGATTCTTGTACATCCAGGCCAAATGGTAAACAAGGGAGGTTTTTCCGACTCCGCCCTTGTTATTGAAAAATGCCAGCGTCTTCATTTTGCGGGTCTCACGATTACGAGAAAGCTGCTGGGCTCAAATCTGAACTCTGGATCTGGATTGCCGTTTCCACGCAGTTCCTTAAGCGCCAACGGGATGCCCATACCAAATCTTTGCACATAGCCAAGATTTCGCATCGCCTCCGCCACAAGCGGATTGCGGTAATCCGTGGCGCCTTGACCAAAATTGCCTTGATTAACCTGACCGAAAAGTCCTCCAGGATTCGAAATCTCAATCCGATCGCTAAACCAATACACTCGGGTTGGAGCGTTGGTGCCCTCATAATTGCGATGCATCAGGGCGTTTCGGGTAAACTGTCGCAGCGCCGCGACGGGATAGGCGGGCTTTATCATTTCGCGGGCCGAGGATTTCGGGTCTCTAGCGATGTCGATATTGAGTTTGAGCAGCTCCTCGATTTGGATAAGTATCTCGTGGAGCGGTCCAGCCAATTCCTTCGAATCCCGAATCGGATCAGTCAGTTCGGCGCCGTCGATTCGCAGAAACTGTACGTAGGAACCGGGAACGTAATTCTGCGGGTCCCTGCCAAACAGAATTACCGCGCCGAAGGTTGGATGCGCGTTGGAAATCAGGCGCAAGGAGGCGAGTTGCTGGTCTATCGAGCGCTGGTTCTCTTCCAACACCTCCGGCGCAACCGAAGAAGGCAGGTACTGGCTCTTGAAGAACTCCAAATCAAGCTGCTCCAGCGTGGCTTCCTCCACGGGCCGCATGTCAAACGATAGATCGCGGCCCCTTCGGCGCTCCGCTAGAATGCGTTCTTCCTCCGCACTCGCCTGTTGAACGCTCGGCCCGACGCGCACCCAAACGCGTCCTTGGTAGCGAACCGGTGGATTGGCGGCGGGTTCAACCACAACCACCGCCAGTGTGCAGTCATTCAGCGTTTTTTTCTGCACGGTAATACGCGGCGTCGGCAAGATGTTTCCGTCACCTCGCATCTGGGCGAGATTTTGCAACAGCTCGTCGGTGATCGCCAAATCAGCGCATTTTCCGTCATTCGCGACTCCAACAAAGATCACGCCCGGCGCTTGATGATCCGGCAAATCATTGGCGAGAGTGCAGATGGCCCTTCTGATGCCGCTGCGGTCGCTTGCGGAAGCCTTTCGCTCGACCCGATCTGATTCAAGATCGAGCAG
This sequence comes from Deltaproteobacteria bacterium, assembly GCA_021780585.1. GTDB lineage: Bacteria > Desulfobacterota > Binatia > Binatales > Binataceae > JADMIL01. Next base: position 1,682 of record JAJXYM010000163.1, on the reverse strand, counting down.
CAATGCCGCCAGTTCTTCGTTTGTAAGGCTCATTGATTGACGTGGCCTTGTAAGTGCAATTTTGGCGGGCGCTCCAAACGTTCAAAACGGGCTATTTCCGCACCCCTCTGGTTCTTTAAGCCGCTTGTCGAATTATGGCCGGTCCAAGGCAATTTCTCTATATGGGACGGCCGGCGCTTGGGCGGGGGCGTTCGCGGAATTGCGCGGGGTTTGCCAGACTGGACCTTTCGCGATGGCCAGCACAGCGGTTCGATGTCCGACGAAATAGCGCAGGATCAGCCCAGCCAGACCCGAGACGAGGCGCTCGTCGTCCCGAACGCCGCGGACCGCCCGGCCGCGACGCCGGAGCGCGCAAACGGCGGATGGCGCGACGCCTTCCGCGCCCTGCGTCATCGCAATTTCCGCCTCTATTTCGGCGGCCAGCTCACCTCGCTGATCGGCACCTGGATGCAGACGGTCGCGCAATCCTGGCTGGTGCTGAAGCTGACCAATTCCCCGCTGATGCTCGGCGTCGTCACTTTCGCCAACTATCTGCCGATCCTGCTGGTGGCGCTGTTCGCCGGCGTGATCGTCGATCATGTCGACCGGCGCCGGCTGATTATCGTCGCGCAAGTGCTGCTGATGCTGAGCGCGTTCGTGCTGGCGGCCCTGACCTGGACGGGGGCGGTGCGGGTCGAGCACGTCGTGATCCTGGCGGCGTTCAACGGCGTGGTCAGCTCGTTCGACATGCCGGGGCGCCAGGCGTTCGTGGTCGAGATGGTCGGACTGGAGGATCTGCCCAACGCGATCGCGCTCAACTCGATGATGTTCAACGGCGCGCGCACGCTCGGTCCGGCGATCGCCGGCTTCCTGATCGCGCTGGTCGGCACCGCGGCCTGCTTCTTCCTCAACGGCGTGAGTTATCTCGCCGTGATCTGGAGCCTGTTCGCGATGCGGCTGACGCGCAAGACCGGCGAGGGTCTCGGCGCGAGCATGTTCCAGCGCCTGCGCGAGGGCGCGACCTACGTCTGGGCCCATCGGCCGACCTTTTACCTGCTGGTCCTGGTGGCGTTGAACAGCGGCCTGGGGGTGCAATACGCCGTGCTGATCCCCGTCTTCGCCAGGAATATCCTGCACGCCGGCGCGCGCGGCTACGGCCTGCTGATGGCGGCGCAGGGGATCGGCGCGGTGATGGGGGCGGTGGTGCTGGCGTCGCGCTCGGGCACGGCGCGCGGCCTGCGCGAAAATCTGACGATCGGATTGTTCACCACCGCGATCGCGATAATCGCCTTCGGCGTCTCCGCCTCGATGTGGTTGTCGCTGGCGGCGCAGATGTTTATCGGCGCGGGACTGATCAATTACATGGCGGCGACCAACACCATGCTGCAACTGTTCGTATCGGACGAATTGCGCGGCCGGGTGATGAGCTTCTACACGATGTCGTTTATCGGGATCGCGCCGCTGGGCGCGCTCGCGGTCGGCTATATCGGAGAGCATCTCAGTCCCGAAGCGGCGGTCGCGGCCTGCGGCGCGCTGTCGCTCGGATGCGCGCTGATGCTGCTGACGCGGCTCAAGCTGTTCGCGGCGGCGCAGGCGGATATCGAACGGCCGGAAATGGTCTCGACGGCGTAGCGATCGCGGGCGCGGTTTCGCGGCGGCCCCGCCCGCCCGCCGCGGGCCTGGTCCGCCGGGCGCGCGGCCGA
>JAJXYM010000392.1 GCA_021780585.1 Deltaproteobacteria bacterium | reverse complement strand
CGGACGAACGCGGGCCAGAAACGCGCGGATCGTCGCCGGACAATCGAGCGGGGCCAGCCGATGCGCGACCGCATCCGGGAGGCGACGGCGGGCGGCTTCGCGGCCGGCCGCCGTCATCGTGGTGACGATCAGAGCCGTGCCGGGATAACGTTGGACGATACCGCGCGCGATCGGCCGAACGGCCTCGATTTCGCCGACCGAAGCGGCGTGGATCCAGACGCGGCGCGCGGCGTGGTCCGCGCTGAACGGCGCATAGCCGAGACGTTCGCGGCGATTTGCGGCGCCGGCGCCGCCCGCCGCGATCAGCGCGAACGGCAGCGCGGGATACCACAACGCGCGATAGAGCGCGCCGATCAGGCCGGCGGACGCGACCGCGGGCGGTCGCACGGCTCGTTCGGCGCCGATCAATTCTCCAGCCCGCCGATACCGCCCGGCTCCGGCGCCGTCAGGAACTGCAAACCGTGCAGGCGGCTGTATTCGCGGCCCAGCGCGATCAACTCGTCATGCGAGCCGGTCTCGACGATCCGGCCCCGCGCGAGCACGACGATCCGATCGGCGCGGCGCACGGTGGAGAGGCGATGCGCGATGACCAGCGTGGTGCGGTTTTCGATCAGATGCTCGAGCGCCCCCTGAACCTGGCGCTCGGAGTCGGAGTCGAGCGACGAAGTGGCCTCGTCGAGAATCAGGATCGGCGCGTTCTTGAGCAGCGCGCGGGCGATCGCGAGACGCTGGCGTTCGCCGCCCGAGAGCCGCACGCCCAGCTCGCCGATCACCGTGTCGTAGCCGTCGGGCAGGCGCATGATGAAGTCGTGGGCGTTGGCGGCGCGCGCCGCCGCGATCACGTCGTCGAGCGATTTGTCCATGCCGCCGTACGCGATATTGGCGCGGACCGTGTCGTTGAAAAGGAACGTATGCTGGGTGACGAGACCGATCTGTCCGCGCAGCGAGGCGAGACTGTAGCGGCGCGCGTCGACGCCGTCGATCGCGACGCGGCCCCGCTGGACGTCGTAAAAGCGCGGGATCAGGTCGGCGATCGTGGATTTGCCCGCCCCGCTCATCCCGACCAGCGCGACCACCTGGCCGGCGCCGATTTCGAAACTGACGTTTTCGAGCACCCATTCGTCGCCATAGCGGAAGCTCACGTCCTCCAGCGTAACGGTATGGGAACCGGGGGCGAGCGCGATCGCGTCGGGCGCCTCCGGCACTTCGGCCGGCGTGTCCATCATCTCGAAGACGCGCTCGGCGGCGGCGAGTCCGGCCTGGATATTGTTGTTGGTGCGGGTCAGGCTCTTGAACGGCCGGTAAAGCAGCAGCATCGCGCCGATAAACGAGAGAAAGACGCCGGGCGTGCGCGATCCGGCCAGTACGGCGTGGGCGCCCCACCAGATTACCGCGACAATCGCGAACGCCCCCATCACTTCCATCGTGGGGCCGGTGATCGACTTGATGCGGGCGACACGCATATGGATGCGGAACAGGCGGCGCAGCTCCTTCCTGAAGCGGACGCGCTCGTAGTCCTCCATCCCGAACGCCTTGACCACGCGATTACCCTGGTAGGTCTCCTGCAGCAGGACGGTGAGGCCGCTCAACTGGCGCTGGGCGTCCTTGGTCATGCGGCGCATCCCCTGCGAAAACCGGATCACGGGCAGCACGGCGGCGGGAAAGACCGCGATCGCGGCGAGCGTGAAACGCCAATCCACGTAAAACGCGCCGGCCATCACGGCGAGCAACCGGGTGCTGTCGCCGAAGATCGAAAAGACGCTGTCGACGCCGTGGAGCGCGACCACCTGAACGTCGTTGATCACGCGCGAAAGCATCACGCCGGTTGGCGTGCGGTTGAAAAAGGAGAGCGATTGGTTCTGCAGCGACTCGTTGAGCTCGTCGCGCAGATCGACGGTAATCTTCTGCACGACGTAGCTTTCGAGATAGTCGGCGCCGAAGGACGCCACCGCGCGCGCGATAAAAATTCCGAGCAGCACGACCGACAGCACCGGCAGCATCGCGAGGCTGCGCGCGACGGTGATCTGATTCGTGAAATTGCGGATCAGCACGACGATCGCGCCCTCGGTCGAAGAGAGCAGCAACATCGCCGCGAACATCAGGAGAACGTACGGGAAGAAATAGCGGCGCGCGTAGCCGAGCAGCCGCCGATGGAGCGGAGAAAGCTTCAACATCCGATCATTTCCAGCGCCATCGCGGCGACCCGCGCGGCGGCTCCCGGCGCGCCGAGGCGTTCGCCCACGGCGCGCAGCGCGGCGGCGGTTTCGCCATGGAGCGGCTCGGCCAGCAGCGGCACGGCGGCGGCGACGAGATTTTCGGGCGTGACTTCGCGCTGGATTAGTTCGGGCGCGATCCGGCGGCCGGCGAGAATATTGGGCATGCCGATAAAATCGACGCCACGCACCAGCGTTCGCGCCACATAGTAGGAAAGCGAAGACATTTTGTAGGCGATCACCATCGGGCATCCGAGCAGCGCCGTCTCCAGCGTCGCGGTGCCGGAAGCGACCAGGGCAAGCTCGCTCGCGGCGATAATACTATAGGCGTCGCCCCGAATAATATGCGCCCCGGCGAGCGCTGGCGGCGGCGCGACCGCGCGCAGATCCTCCTCCGTGAGCGTGGGCGCGAGCGCGATTACGGGCGTCAGGCGATGGCGCTCGGCGAGCGTCCGCGCCGCCGCCAGCATCGCGGCCAACAGATAGCGCACTTCGGCGCGCCGACTGCCGGGCAGCAGCGCGAGCAGCCGCGCGTCCGGCGGGAGTCCGAGGCGCGCGATCGTTTCCGCCCGTCCGCGCGCCGGCGCGACGCGATCGAGCAGCGGATGGCCGACGAAACTGACGTTGCCGCCGGCGCGCGCGTAAAGCTCGGCCTCGAACGGGAACACCACCGCCATCGCGCGCGTGCGCCGCACCAGCTTGCGGATCCGTCCGCGCCGCCAGGCCCATACCTGCGGCAGGATGTAATAAAGCGCGGGCACGCCGGCGCGGCTGGCGACGCCCGCGAGCATCAGATTGAACTCAGCGTAATCGATCAGCACGAGCAGGTCGGGAGGGTCGCCGCGCAGGATCCGGCGCAGCGTGCGAAACGCGCCGGCCGTGCGGCGGATCGTCGAACTCAGTTCGGCGAGTCCAAGTCCGGCGATATCCTCCATCTGCACCAGCGCGCGCACGCCCGCCGCGCGCATCCGCTCGCCCGCGATTCCGAACAGCTCGCAGCGCGGCTCGCGCGCCAGCAGGGCGGCGGCGAAGTCCGCGCCATGGAGGTCGCCTGAGGCCTCGCCGGCGACGATCATGACGCGCCGGCGTTCGCGCGAAGCGGCGGCGGGAGCCGGCGAGAGCGGATTTTCAGCGCGCATCGACAGTGAATTGTGAGCGAAACCGGTCCGCGGCGCCATCGCGAGCGCTGACGGCGCCCGCGTCAGCCACGCGGCATCGCGCGATCGACGTCGGCGACCACCGTCGCCGGCGGCACTTCCATCGCGTTGTACATGCGCACCTGATGGCCATCGGCGCCGAGCAGGAAAGCGGTCGCGACGTGGTTGATCATGCCGTCGGGCTGGCGCTCGCGCTTGAGCCGGTAGACCTTGAGCAGCGCGTCGATCGACGCCGGATCGCCGGTCAGGAACAGCCACCCCGGACAGTCGGCCTGATGCGATTTCGCATAAGCGAGCAATTGGGCCGGATGGTCATGCTCGGGATCGATCGTGACCGAAACGATCGTCATCTTCGCGCCCAGCTCGGGACCGAGCAGCCGGGCGATACGGGCGAAGCGGGCGGTCAGGATCGGACACGCGGTCGGACAGGTCGCGTAGATAAAGTCGATCAGCACCGGCTTGCCCTTGAGCGAAGGGAGCGCGACCGGCCGTCCGTACTGGTCGATCAGATCGATCGCGGGCAGGCCGTCGGCGGGATTGTTCGACGGATATGAGCCGTTGCCGGATGGCGCCGATTCCTCCGGCACAGGCGCGGTATTGC
>JAJXYM010000074.1 GCA_021780585.1 Deltaproteobacteria bacterium | reverse complement strand
GCTTGCGGATTACCAGCGTCTCGTGACCGCGCACCTTGATCGTGCGCGCCGCATCCGACTGGAAGTTGCCGCGCGGCCCGTCGGTGCGGCGCTGATGGCCCGCGGTCCGGCGCCGCCGCCAGTTGCTCAGCTCCCGGGATAGTTTCGACGCGAGCAGGTCGCTATCCTCCTCCTCGCGTCGCTCCGTCCCTTCCGGCTCGACCGGTCCGTCGGTCATATCCTGTGCGCTCATCTGCTTCCTTTCCTGCGTTGTCATGATCGTTGCGGGGCCGCCGCCCCGTAAAATAATTTCGTCCGCTTAATCCCGCATTCGGGAGAAAAAATCAATCGCTATGGATTAGTTATGGTGGAATGAACCGGAATCGATAGGCGCGTCAGAAGCCGCATAGTTCGGCGCCGGCTATGCTTTTGCCCGGCGCCATGTACGTCCTTCGTACACCTGCGGTAGATCCTTGCGTGGAGAATTTCGTTCGGAAGGAGCTTTCAGCTTGCGAGCGAACCGCACCAGGCGCCTGAATTATTTCCGCCTGATCCCGCGAAGTTCCGCTTTTCTAATTATCGCTCTATGAGAACAGGCTTTGCAACCGCAGCGCGAGACCCATATCGCCCGCGATTCGCAGTTTTCCCGTCATGAACGCCATCTGGCCGTTCAACTTTCCGTTCACCATGTCCAGATAGTCACGCGCCGTCATCGAAATCGTGATATTCGGCGACGCATGCGCGCCTTCCTTCACCTCACAGGTCTCGTCCTTGATCACCGCGTGCCACTTGCCGCCGCCGTCGCCGGAAAGATCGAATTGGTAGATCGCGTTCAGTCCTTTTGCCGCCGTCTTGTTAAAGCGGTTCGGCATCTCGGTGAACACCTGCGTGCAGGAAGTTGCGACTTCAGCCATGTCTGGAGGGTCCTCCTCGCGGAGTGGAGCGAGCGAACATGCTCTGAAGGCAATCTAAGCGTTGCCCTTCAATATTGTCAATAGCGCCGCCGTTTCCACCGCGCCCTCAGAAACCGAAAAATCCGGGATTGACGTTGATCAGATTGCTCTCGACCTTGACCGGAGCCGCGCCGACCGCGACTGTCACCGCGCGCTGGCGGTCCAGATCGGTCTTGACCGAACCGCTGAGATAGCAGGCGTGTCCGATCACCTTGGCCGTCACCCCCGTCAGTCCCGCCGCTTGCAGCGCCGCCTGAATCGCCGCTTGATTGGCGGCCCATTGCGACGTTTCCGTGGTCAGATTATTGACCACCGAAGTGACCCCGCTCACGTTGCGCGCCTTCCGCTCGGCCGCGCTCTTTGCGCTGCTGTCGAACACCGTTCCGGTCAACGTCACCAGTCCGCCCGGGCTCACATAGGCGCGCACCCGCCCGAAGCGCCGCTCGCCCCGCAGCGCCTCTGATACCCGATCGCCGAGCGGCGGAACCGCCGGCCGCGCCGGTCTGGGCGCCGACGCGACTTTTTCGCGCCGGCGACGTTCCCGCCTCAACTCGGCGGGAGACGGCCCGGACGGCGTCGCGAGCGCCGCTGGCGGAGGGGGCGGGGCGAGCGGCGCCGGCGTCGCCGCGGCGACCGCTGGCGACGGCGATATCGCGTACTCCGGCATCTCGCCCGGCGCGCGCGCTCCCAGCCGGGTGCTCAGGTCCGCCTCCAGCGCGCCGATATCGCCCGGCCCCGACGCGAAAATCAGCGGGTAATCGACGTCGGTCGCGCCCCCGCTCACCGCCGGAAACTTCCACCCGCTCATCGCGGTGACCACTTCCGCGTCCAGACTCGGATTCGGTGTCGTCGAAACTATCACCGCGCCGCCGGCCACGCCGCCGTCGGGTAGCACATGCAGCCGCACCACCATCCCGTCGCGCAAGCCGGCGTTGCCCTCCAGCGCGTGCTTGTAGGTATCCAGCAGCGCGTCGTGATTCGCGTCGAAGACCGCGCGCGCACTGGCCGGATCGCGTTGGAGCGCCCCCGCCAAATCGGCGCCTTTGACCGTCACCTGCTGATTGCGCGCGAGCGTCAGGCTGGGCGCCTGAAGCGCCGGCCCGGGCGAGGGCGACGCCTGCGCCACGGGAGCGGTCGGCGGCGCTTCCCCGTGATGCCCGCTAAGGTGAATCGCCAGCCAGATCCCCGCCGCCAGCGCGACTATCGCCGCGATTATATAGCCCAGGAAGCCGGCCAGCCGCCGACCGGCCGACGGCTCGCCCTCCTCCTCGGCCGGAGTTTGTGCGTAGGCCGCTTCGTCGCCGAATTCGCGCGGCCCGGTCCGTCCGGCGGCCGGCGGGAGCCGCTCCGAAACGCCCATTTGCGCCGTGCCCGGCATGGCCGCCGCCGGCGGTTCTCCCTCGGCCACGAGGCGCGTGCCGCAGTAATTGCAGATGACCTCGCCCGGTTCGGCGCGTCCGCCGCAGGTCGGACACTCGATCGCGCCGCCTTCGCCGTCGCCGCCCGGATGGCTCGGGGCCGGGGACGCCGCGCGCGCCGCTCCGCCCGCGACCAGCATCGCGCCGTCGGTCTCGCAGAACGTATCGCTGTCAGGATAGGACCGGCCGCATTGCGGACAGCTCTTCATGGTTGCCTACGCCCGCCTCCACGCATTCAGCATCACGATGATAAACGCGCGTCGGGCGATAAACCAACCCCGCCAGCGATCGTCCGGCCGGCGCGAATCCGTCGCCGTTGAACTCGGCGCGGCAGGCCCGACGGATCGGACGCGCCGCTGATCGACGATCGGCCGGACGTTCCGCGCGGCCCTCAGTTGACCGGCGAATCCTCCAGGCGAAAGCCGACCCGCAACTCGACCTGGAATTCGAGCTTGCCTCCATGCACCGCGCCGCGAATATTGGTTACCTCGAACCAATCGAGGTTGCGCAGCGTCTGGCTGGCCTTGCTCATCGCGTTGCGGACCGCCTGCTGGATACTTTCCTCGGAAACTCCGACCACCTCGATGATCTTGTAAGTCTTGTCCGGCATCGGAACCTCCCCTGCGCGGCGTGATCGCGCCTGCTTCCGGTTTACGTCCGGCCCTTGCGCCAGCGCAAGCAAATGCGCCGTCGATCAGATCGGCTCGAGCGCGACCGCCAACTCGTCCGCATCCGCGATCGCGCACAGGTCGATCAGGAAGGCGCCGTTGCGAATCCGTCCGATCACCGGCGGACGCGCCCGCCGGAACATCGCGGCGATCGCCTCCGGCGGATGCTCGCGATGGGTAATGCTGACGGCGCGCGATTCGATTTGCTCGGTCGGCTGCGCGCCCGATCCGATTTCGGCCGCCGATTTGATCACCGCGAGCGTGAAACCCGCGCCCAGCCGCTCGGCCAGAATTTCACGCGCCGCCCGCGCGATCCGTTCGAGTTCGCCCGCCGGCCGCCGCAGCATCCGCAGCGCCGGCAGCCACGCCGCCGGGTCGTCCTCGCGCCGGTAGAGCCGCAGCGTCGCCGCCAGCGCGGCCAGCGTCAGCTTGTCGCAGCGCAGGGCGCGCTTGAGCGGATTACGCCGGATCCGTTCGATCAGCTCGCGCCGGCCCACGATTATTCCGGCCTGCGGTCCGCCGAGCAGCTTGTCGCCCGAAAACGTCACCAGGTCGGCGCCGGCCGCGATTCGCTCCGCCACGATCGGTTCGCGCGGCAGGCCGTGGGCGCTCAAATCGATCAGCGCGCCCGCGCCCAGGTCTTCGATCAAAACCACCCGATGCGCCCGGGCGATCGCGGCCAGCTCCCCCAGCTCGACCGCCGCGGTGAAGCCGACGATGCGGTAGTTGGACGGATGCACCTTGAGCAGCGCCGCGGTTTCGGGACCGATCGCGCGGACGTAGTCGTCCGGATGGGTGCGGTTGGTCGTGCCGACTTCCCGCAGCCGCGCACCGCTCAGCGCCATCACGTCGGGCAGCCGGAAGGAACCGCCGATTTCGATCAATTCGCCGCGCGAGACGATCGCTTCGCGCCCGTTGGCGATCGTGCCGAGCGCGATCAGCACCGCGGCGGCGTTG
>JAJXYM010000366.1 GCA_021780585.1 Deltaproteobacteria bacterium | reverse complement strand
TCATGGGGAAACTCCGGCTGAGCGCGAAGACGAACGAACCGATCGCCATCATCAGCGAGATGCCGACCAGGAAGGGCTTGCGGCCGAAGCGATCGGCCATCACGCCGACGCCCGCCGCGAGCATCGCGTTGACCAGCGCGCATACGCCGAACAGCACGCCCATCCGCGACGCGCTGACGCCCAATTCGGCGAGATAGATCGGCACGATGATGACAAGGTAGCCCTGCGCGAGACTGCGCAGCGCGCGCGCCCCGAACAGGCAAATCAGGTCGCGCGGAAACGCGGACGACTCTGGCGATAGCGAAGGTGTGGCTTCAGGCACGTGCGTAAATCAGGCGCTCGGACAAATCGGACGATGCGCAAGTATCGCGGTAAAAATCAAGGAGTCGCGTTGGCTTTTATGCTCATTCTGACCGCGCTTAATTTGGTTCACGGACACAAAATTGAAGGTGAAAAGCGACTCAGCCGCCGCGCCGGGAGCGGTCGCGGCAGGGTGAAGCCAAAACCCTCCGCATGGGCCTTCTCGTCACGAACCGCACGGCGGTGAGTCGAGCGGTGGTCGGCTTCCACAACAAATGGCTGCTCGTGACGGCGAGCCGCGCGTGGACCCTCGGGTCAAGCCCGAGGGTGACTGAAAAGAGGCGCGCGAAGGTGACGGGCAAAGATCGCGCGAAGGTGACGGCAAAGATCGCGCGAAGGTGACGATTCCTCTTATCCGTCATTCGCGGGCTTGAGCCGCGAATCCACATTGATGGCGCCTCGGGTCAGGCGCGAGGGTGACGAACCAAGCGGCGTGCGGAGCCTCGGGTCAAGCCTGAGGGTGGCGAGCCAAGAGCGGCCGAGTTGACCTGTGAATGTCAGCCAGACGGTTACTTGACGCGGGATTCGGCAAGCGGCTACAAGCCGGGTTTGGGAAGTCGAAAAGAAATTTCCGGCCAAAGGGGGGGCAACCACATGGTCAGCAAACTCGGACTGGCGGCACTTGCACTCGTCCTATTCGCCATCCAGGCGCACGCACAGGACGCGCCATCGGCGCGCGCGCAAGACGCGCCATTGGCGATAACGATCGACTCATCCACGTCGTCGCCACATTCCTGTGGGCGTGTCAGCTATCCGCTCTACTGCTACGGTATTCCCATATCCGTAAATAACAAGCCGGGAACGCTGTGGCTTGATGTCTACTACAATACTAATTCAGGATTCGCTTTGTTCAATGTGGAGAATCCCGACGGCACTTACGCCTTCCTGTCGACCGCAAATATCACCGGGGTGAAGCTGACATTCGGCACTGTGACCTACGGAACACATACATCCCTTCAGATAACTTCCGCTAAAGTAGGGCTGACCTTCACCGGCGACCCTGATGGCGACGCCGACAAGGATTCATCCACGGCGGTGTTGACGCAGCACTTCGCCTATTCTTATGGCTGCAGCGGTGGTCGGGGGTATTCATGCTTCTGGGTTCAACAGGCGACGGGCGGTTCGATCACCGGCGACGCCGGATTGAGATGATTCGGCCAAGGCGGGTCATAAGGGTTACCGGAAAATGTGCGTCCGATGTTGAATTTGAGGAGCGGATTCCTGAGCAATCTCCGCTAATAAACAATAGTCAGTGGCTGGAGGGGTCGCTCGAAGTCAGATTGAGGCCGCGGCGCGGCAGCAGCATCACGGCGGGCAGCACCGCCAGCGCCATGATCGCGACAATCCAGTTGGTGTCGTTGTAGGCCATCATCAGGGATTGGCGGTTGAGCATCGCGTTCATCATCGCGAGCGACGGCCCCGGCGTGGCGGCGGAATTGAGGCCGTGGCTGATCAGGCGCGCGGTGAAGCCGGCGTGGAATTGGGCATAGTACGGATCGAGATTGGAGACGCCCTCGACCAGGCGCGCGCGATGGAACTGCAGGCGCCGGTCGATCATCGTGGCGAGCACGGCGTAGGCGATATTGCCGGCGACGCGGCGCGACAGGGTGTAGAGGCTCGAGGCGCCGGTCATATGCTGGCGCGGCATCGAGCTGAGCGACACGGTGCTCAGCGTGACCATCGGGAAGGCGAGTCCGCCGCCGAGCAGGATGAGCGGCGTGGCGATACTCCAGAAGCCGGCCGCGAGCGTCAGATGGCCGATCCAGTATTGCGAAACGAAGACCGAGAGCAGGCCGAACGTCACCAGCACGCGCGGACTGACGTAATTGAACATCCGGCCCGCGACCGGCATCGCGAACAGCATCGCGAGCGCGCGCGGCATCAACACCATCCCGGCCTGATAGGCGGGATAGTCGAGCAGGTCCTGGGTGAGCTGCGGCAGGACGAAGCTCGAACCGTACAGGACGAAGCCAATCAGCGCGCCGATTCCGGAGCCGACGCTGAGCTGGAGATTGTGGAAGAGGCGGAAGTTGATCACCGGCTCGGACGACCACAGCTCCCAGAAGACCAGCGCGGTGAGCGCGGCGGCGGCGAGGATCGAACCAAAGACGATCCAGTGGGACGCGAACCAATCAACCTCTTCGCCGCGTTCCAGCACGATTTGCATCGTGGTCAGGCCGATCGTGAGCAGGGCGATGCCGGTCCAATCGACGCGGCCGACGCCGCGTTTGAAATAGGGCGGGTCGTGGACGAACGTGCTCACCATCATGATGCCGGCGATCGCGAACGGGACGTTGATGTAGAAGACCCAGGGCCAACCGTAGTTATCGACCAGCCATCCGCCGACGGCGGGGCCGATCGCGGGCGCCAGCGTCACGCCCATCGCGAACACCGCCATCGCCATGCCCTGTTCCGCCGGCGGGAAGACTTCACGGGCGATCGCCTGGGAGACGGGAATCAGGCTGCCGCCGCCGATTCCCTGCAATACGCGATAGAAGACGATTTGCGGGAAGGTGACCGCCGTCCCGGCCATCACGGAAGCGACCGTGAACAGGGCCATCGAGAGCAGAAACAGGCGTTTGCGGCCGAGCAGCGCGGCGAACCACGGCGCCATCGTGACCATGATGATCTCGGCGATGCTGTAGGAGGTTGAGACCCAGGTGATGGTGAGCAGGTCCTCGCCGAACGAGCCCATCATGTGCGGCATCGCGACGTTGACCACGCTCACGTCCATCACGGACAAAAACGTGCCGAGCATCACCGAGCAGGCGACGATCCATTTGCCTTGATGGACCGGGTCGGGCGTGTGCGGCGACCCGGTCGAGCGTGCTGCTCCGGCGGCCATGAAAAATCGGTCGCGCCGGCGCGCTCAGTCGAGATTGTAAAAGCGCAGGGCGTTTTCGGTCAGGATGCGGTCGCGCGCGGCGGGCGCGAGCGGCGCGCAGGCCTTTTCGACTTCGCCGACGATTCCGGGAAAGACGCAATCGAAGTGCGGATAATCGGAACCCCACAGGATATTGCGATCGAAGCCGAGCGCGCACATCGCGCCGAGCGTGCGTTCGTCGGGATCGAGCGAGACGCAGCACTGCTCGACGAAGTATTCGGTCGGGCGTTTTTTGAGCCACGGCGCCATCGCGCCCATTTTTTCGAAGTGGCCGTCCATCCGGTCGAGCCAGTAACCAAGCCAGCCGACGCCGGATTCGAGGAAGCCGACGCGCAGCTTTGGATAACGCGCCAGCACGCCGCCGCAAATCAGGTCCATGCAGGCGGCCTGCTGTTCGAACGGATGGCATACCATGTGGAAGAAGAACGGGTCGCGATAGCGGTCGCCGCCCAGCGTGGGCATCCGCGTGCCGAAGCTGGAATGAATCGCGACGGGAACGTTCAGTTCCTGGGCTTCGCGCCAGAACGGATCGTAGGCGGGGTCGTTGAGGCGCCGGCCGTTGAACGGATTCGGCCGGATGAAGACCGCCTTGAAGTTGAGCTCGCGCACGACGCGGCGCATCTCGGCGATCGCCGCGTCGATATCCTGCACCGGCATCGGCGCGACGCCGTAGAGCCGTTTAGGATAGGGCCGGCAAAAATCGGCCATCCAATTGTTGTAGGCGCGACAGGCGGCG
>JAJXYM010000411.1 GCA_021780585.1 Deltaproteobacteria bacterium | reverse complement strand
CGCCGACTGATTAGCGGGGCAACGGCGGCGCGGAAACGCCCGCCAGACGCCATCCCGGATGGTCGGGCGCGAGGCGGGGATGGCCGGCGCCGAAGTAGCTCTCGCGCAGCGTCGCGCCGTCGAGCGGAGCGGGCAGCCGGCCGCGCCGGCGCAATTCCGGCACGACCAGCTCGACGAAATCGGTGAAGCTGCCCGGCTGATAGATCGGCACCAGGTTGATGCCGTCGATATCGGCCTCGTCGGCCCAGCGCTCGATTTCGTCGGCGACCCGCCCGGGCGCGCCGACGGCGAGCGGAATGAGGCTCGCGAGCTTCATCTCCTCGCGCGCGTCGGCCAGCGTCGCGACGCGTCCCGGATGGGCCGCGGTGAACCATCGCGCGGCCGCCTTGATCCCCTCCGAATCGAGCCGGTCGAGCACGTCGTCGTCCTTGAAGCGCGCCAGATCGATCCCGGTCCATCCGCCGAACAGCGCAAAACCGCCTTCGGGACTGGCGTAGGAGCGCAGCCGTCGCTCCTTGAGGCGCGCCTCCTCGTCGGTCTCCGCGACGATCACGGCGAGTCCGGCGAGCAGCTTGATATGGGCGGGGTCGCGACCCTCGGCGGCGGCGGCGGCGCGGATGCGGGCGACGCGCGGGCGCGCGGCCGCGACGTTCGGATAGGTGACGAAGATCGCCTCGCCGTGGCGCGCTCCGAACCGCACGCCGCGGCCGGACTGGCCGGCCTGCAGCAGGAATGGGGTGCGCTGCGGGGAGGGTTCGCACATATGCGGTCCGGCGACGTTGTAGTAGCGGCCGTGATAGTCAATTGGATGGACGCGCGCGGGATCGATGTGCATATCGCGCGCCGAATCGCGCACCATCGCGCCGTCCTCCCAGCTCGCCTCCCACAATTTGTATACCACTTCCATATACTCTTCGGCGCGCTCGTAGCGTTCGTCATGCGGCAGGCGATCGCCGAGTCCGTTGCGCGCGGCGCTCTCGAGATACGAAGTGACTATATTCCAGCCGACGCGGCCGCCGGTGAAATGGTCGAGCGAGGAAAACAGTTTCGCGGTATGGAAGGGCGGATAGTAGGTGGTGCTGTAGGTGGCGATAAAGCCGAGCCGCCGCGTCGCCATCGCGAGCGCCGGAAACATCACGGTGGGATCGTTGCCGGGGAATTGCACGGCGTGCCGGATGCCCATCTCGGCGCTTCCTTTATACACGTCGTAGGCGCCGTGAACGTCGGCGAAAAAGAGCGCGTCGAAGCCGGCCTCGTCGAGCATCCGGGCGAGTTCGACCCAGTGGCCGAGGCGCTTGTAGTCCCGCGAGACGCGGTCGCGCGGATTGCGGAACTGCCCGAACGACTGGAGCGCCGCGCAACACTGGTTGAAGGCGTTGAGATGGATTGGCTTCATCGCAATTGGGCCGCGCGGGCGTGGGATTTCACGCGCCTAGCTGACGGTCCAGCCGCCATCGATCACGAAGGGCGCGCCGGTCGCGAAGGAGGCGTCGTCGCTGGCGAGGAAGAGGGCGACCTTGGCGATTTCGTCCGCCTCGGCCATCCGGCCCAGCACCGAGATGCGGCTGATGGCGTGGGGTTTGGGCGGCTCGCCCTTGCGGATCCGCTGCGCCATCGGGGTTTCGATCGCGCCCGGACAGATCGCGTTGACGCGGATATTGTAACGGCCGTATTCGAGCGCGGCGACGCGGGTGAGCGCGATCACGCCGGCTTTGGAAGCGGAATAGGCGGCGCCGCCCTTGATTGCGACCATCCCGGCGATCGAGGCCTGATTGATGATCGAGCCGCCGCCCGCCTTGATCATATGCGGCAGGGCGTACTTCATGCCGAGAAAGACGCCGCGCAGGTTGATCGCGATCACGCGATCGAACTGCTCGTCGGTCATGTTGGCGATATAGTTCGACTCGCCCTCGATTCCGGCGTTGTTGTAAACGATGGTCGGCGCGCCGAATTTCGCGACGGTTTCTTCGACCATGCGGCGGGCGTCGTCGCTTTTCGAGACGTCGGCGCGAATCGCGATCGCGTGGCCGCCGGCGGCGGCGATCGCGGCGGCGGTCTCCTTGACCTGCGCCTCGTTGATATCGACGGCGGCGACGCGGGCGCCCTCTTTGGCGAAGAGGATCGCGGCGGCCTTGCCCATCCCGGAGCCGGCCCCGGTGATCAAAGAGATTTTATTGGCGAGTTTCACGGTTGGAGCCCCTTTTTGCGGCGCCGCGCTCGGGCGCCGCCGTTCGTGATGCAATTTTCCTGCGCGATCGAATAACATTTAATTTTCGCGAATGAAAAGGAATTCATCGAGATTGGCCCGCGGCCTGATCGGCCTGGCCGCCGCCGTGCTCGGATGGAGCGCGCCGCCGGCGGTCGCGCAGGATTCGTTCGCGCTGCCGGCGCCGCAAATGCAGGGCCAGCCGACGGCGGCCTATCGGCCGCGCGCGACGCCGCGTCCGACCGCGCCGCAACATAACGTCGTGACGCTGCCCGTCCAGGCGACGCCGGCGCCGGCGCCAACTCCCGCGCCTCCTTCGCCGCCGCCGGCGATATTGAGCCGGCCGGCGCAGCCGATGCTGCCGGCGGTGTTTCGCGGCTGCTGGTCGGGCGAGGTCGCGGCGCTCGATTCGATCGAGCGATTGCCGGGCGCGCCGCCGATCGGCTACTGGACGCCCAAGACCTATCGCATGTGTTACACGCGGGTCGGCGACGGTCCGTTCCGCCTGACGTTCACCGAGGCCGGAATCCAGCGCAACCGGATGATCACGAACGCGCAGGGAGCGATGGACGTGCTGTCAACCGACGGCCGCACCTACGCGACCTTGCGCGCGCTGCTGCATTTCGACGAATACCACAGCCGCGGCTACTTCACGGGCGCGACGTTTCCGGTCGACGAGGTGACCAAGCTGCAATGCCAGATCGAGCCGGACGGGATGCACGTGATTGGCAGCGTCTACGGGATGCGCAATACGTCGCCGTGGTTCCGCGCGTACTGGCACGCGATTTTCGTGCATGTTCCGGGATAGCGGGCGGATTCAGCGGCGCAGGCGACCGGCGAGATCAACGCGGTCCCGCAACGTCGCGAGTTCGTCGGCGGTCGGCGGAGCGGTGGTGGGAACCGAATCCGGCATCGTAATTTCGAAACCCGTGGCGCGGCGCACGTCGTCCGGCGTGATTCCCGGATGAACCGACGCCAGGCGCATCCGGCGCGTCTTTTCGTCGAAGTCGAAGACGCAGAGCGGGGTGACGCACAGCCGCGGTCCGCCGCCGGGAATGCCGAGTTTCGCGCGCGCGTCGGCGCCGCCGCGGCCGAATCCGTAGGCGCTGATATAGTCGCATTTCTCGACCAACAGGCGCGGATTATGACTGTTCAGCACTATGTAATAGCGCCCGACATGCGTGCTCAGCGTTGGCGTGCCGACCGAACCGGGACCCCTGAATTTCAGCCCGCGGTAGTTTTCTCCCACCCCGATCAGGTTGGTGTTTCCGTAGGCGTCGACCTGCACGCCGCCGATAAAAAATACGTGGCCGCTCCAGTCCTTGACGCGGTCGAAACGATGGCCGGTGTCGCTGTACGATTCCGCCCATCGCACCACCCGCCGATCCCATCCGTAGGCCGGCATCGGGATGGTCTCCAGATGCGCGACGTTCATCCGCGCGCCCAGGAACACCAGCTCCATGTTGGGGCCGTGCGTCAGATGCGCGAGGCGCACCGCCGCCTCCGGCACGGGCGAGGCCACGCCGACGCGCAGCACCTCGCCGTCGTTGAGCTGCCGCGCCAGAAAAACCGCCATCAGCTCGGGGATCGAATAGTCATTTCCCATCGCGCCCTCCGCGAACGATCGGCGTGGGCCGGTGACGCCTCGCACGCGCGCGCAAGCGCATGATCATCCCGCTCCTTCCGCCCGCGCCGGAGCCGCGGCGGCGGCGAATTGCGCCTCGAAACGCTTGGGATAGCGCGCGCTGAAAACGAAGCCGAAGATCATCACCGTCAGCGGGATCA
>JAJXYM010000410.1 GCA_021780585.1 Deltaproteobacteria bacterium | reverse complement strand
GCGGTCGGCATCCCCTCGACCGACCGTCCCGCGCGCGCCGCGCCGCGTTTAACCGCGTCGAACTTTTCCTTGAAGCGGGGCGCGTCCGCCAGCACCGTCATCCAGCCGTCGCCGATTTCGCCGGCCAGCTCCAGCGCCTTGGATCCGTCCGCCGCGATATGAATCGGAATGGGGTCCTTGAGATTGATATAGCCGTGGTTGGGATGGAGGAAGCGGATCCAGCGCTCGCGCCCCGCCTCGCGATACAGCACCTCCTTGCCGCGCAGCAGCTTGCGCACCGTCTCCACGTAGTCACGCAGTCGCCCGAGCGGCACGGGAGGCAGTCCCATCGTATTGCGTCCGGTGAAGCCGGTGCCGATTCCCAGCACGGCGCGCCCCGGCGCGATCTGATTGATCGTCGCAATCGAATGCGCGGTGACCGGCTCGATCCGGTTCGACGGAATCGCCACCCCGGTCGCCAGCTTGATGCGTTTCGTGCGTTCGGCCGCCATCGCCATGCACACGTAAACGTCGCTGTAGAGCATCTGCGAATCGTAGAACCACGCCTGCGTGAAGCCGTGATCCTCGGCGACCACCAGGTCTTTCCATGCGTCCGGCCGCGCCGGATATGCGATTGCGAATTCCATTTACTATTGCCTCCCGCGCCGCCCGCCGCGTTCGCTTTCCGCCCCGCCGCTCAATGCATGTCGTAGTAGCGCTTGGCGCCGCCCGCCAGCACCTTGCCCAGCGTCGTCGGGTCGAGCCCCATCGCCTTGATCATCCGCGGGGCGTCGGGAAAGCCGTCCAGATGCGGGTAGTCGGTCGCCCACAGGATATTGTCCGCGCCAATATAATCCGCCAGCAGCGTGAGCGATCGTTCCACCGGCTCGAACGAAATGAAGCACTGGCGGCGGAAGATCTCGCTCGGCCGCGCATGCAATCCCGTGTCGTTCATGCCGACGTCGTCGTAATGGCGATCCATGCGATCCAGCCATCCCGCCATCCAGCCGCCGCCCGATTCGAGGAACGCCACGCGCAGCCGCGGATGACGGTCGCAGATGCCGCACATCAGGAAGCTGGTCGCCGCCGCCATCATCTCGAACGTATGCGCGACGCAATGGCGCACCGCGCCGCCGCGTGTGAAACGATCCATCCCGAGCGTCACCTGGCCGCTTTCCGACCCGCCGTGAATCCCGATCGAAAATCCCAGCGCCTCCGCCGCGTCCCATAGCGGCTCGAACGCCGGATCGTGCAGCGCGCGCCCGTTGTACGGGTTCGGGCGGATGAACCCGGCGTGAAAGCCCAGCTCCTCCGCCGCGTAGCGCATCTCGCGCACCGCGCCCTCGACCGATTGCATCGGCAGCATCGCCGCGCCGAACAGCCGTTCCGGATAGGGCTTGCAATAATCCGCGAGCCATCGATTGTAGGCCCGGCACGCCGCCGCCGAGAAATCCGGATCCTTCATCGAGCCGAGAAACAGCCCGAGGCTCGGGTACAGGAACGCCGCGTCGATCCCTTCCGCGTCCATATCGGGAATCCGCGCATGCGGATCGAAGCCGCCCTTGCGCCCCTCGATATATGGAATCTTTGGCGAGACCTTGCCGTCGCGCGCGCCGTACGCGCCCACCGCGCCGAAGCTCACCCGCTTCTTGCCGCGCCCGAGATCGACCGCATCGTCATGCTCGACGCGAAAAATCTCCCCGCCGTCGGGCAGCGTGACCAGCTTCGGGCAGCCTTCGCGATATTTCGGCTCGATGTACGTTTCCCATAGATCCGGCGGCTCCAGAATGTGTCCATCGGCGTCGATGACGTTGTAGTCCATGACGTTCACCCCGCGCTTCTGTTATCTTGATGCGAAGCCTAGTCGATTCGCGCCGTTTTGCAACGAACGGCCGATCGCGGGCCGCTGAATCGATTCGAACCCGCATATGATGAAACCGCGCCGATGCCGCCCGCCACGCTCAGTCTGATAATCACGGCGCCCGCGCCCCGCGCCGGCAAAACCATGGTCGGATGCGCGCTCGCGTTCGCGCTCAAGGTGCGCGGGATGCGCGTGGGCGTGATGAAGCCGGTCGCGCTCGGATGCGCGGTGCGCGACGGCGCGCTTGCCGCCGACGACGGCGCCGCGCTGATCGCCTCGGCCTCGTCCGATCTCGCGCTCGCGACCGTCTCGCCGTTTCGCTATCGCGCGGTCGCCCCGCCGCTCGAAGCCGCGCGATCCGACGGCGCGCCGCCGCCCGATTTCGCCGCCATCTCGGCGGCCCTCGGCGAAATTCAAAGCACGCACGACGCCGTGATCGTCGAGGACGCATGGCGCCTCGACGCGCAGCTCGATGCGACGCACGACTTCGCCGATCTTGCGCGGCGCCATCGGCTCGCGCTCGTGATCGTCGTACCCGCCGATCCCGAATCGTTCGCCCGGGCCGCCGCCGTGATCGATTTCGCCCGCCGGCGCGAACTCGAAATTCGCGGCGTGATCGTCAATGCGGTCGAACCCAACGCCTGCGCCGCGCTCGACCGCGCCGCCGCCTCCTTCGCCGCCGCCAACGCCGTCCCGCTGCTCGGCGTTGTCCGTCACAAGGAGCCGCTCGCGCTCGCGATCGTCGAACGCCTGCTCCAACCCCAGGCGCACTGACCGCCGCGCCGGTTTGACAGACGGGGACGGTCGGGACTATCGAGCGGAAAGCCGCCGCGCGCCGAGTCATGCGGCGGCCGGGAGGCGTTCCATGGCCGATTCAGCGACGGCGTCGCGCATCATCGAAGTTGCCGGAATTCCCTGGCGCGAGATGCATCCGGGCATCCACGCCAAACCGCTATGGGCCGACGAGGCCACCAAGCGGCGCGTTCAGCTCACCCGCTTCGAACCGGGGGCCAGCCTCCCGCGCCATCGCCACAACGGCGACGAAATCCTCTACGTCATCGAGGGCGCGATCAGCGACGACTTCGGGACCGTCACCGTCGGCAACGTCGGCTATCGGCCCAACGGATGCGTCCATAGCGTAACCACCGTCAACGGCGCGACCGTCCTCGCCTGTATCGGCGGCGGCGTGGCGCCCGCGGACGCGGCCGAGAACGGACCGCCCTCGCGCATCATCCGGCTCAACGAGATCGCCTGGGTTGACGCGCTCCCCGGCATCCGCCAGAAGCCGATTATGCACGACGAGGCGATCCATCGCCGCGTCAGTCTCGCGCGCTTCGACCCCGGCGCCCGCCTCAAACCGCATCGCCACAACGGCGACGAGCTGGTCTTCATGATCGAAGGCTCGAACGCCGACGAATCGGGCGAGCTGGTCGCGGGCAACCTGAGCTATCGGCCCAACGGATGCGCGCACAGCGTATGGAGCGTCAACGGGGCCACGGCGATCGCGATCGTGACCGGAGGCGTCACCCCCGCCTGAATCCTTCAACCGCCGCGCCCGCCGGGCGCGCAGCGAGGCGCACGATGGGCAATCCGGCCTTCGGTATTTTCGATCATCTGGAGCGGCGCGACGAGCCGCTCGACCGTATCTACGCGGAGCGGCTGGAACTTATCGCCGACGCCGATCGCGCGGGGTTTTTCTGCTACCACCTCGCCGAGCATCACGCGACCCCGCTCGGGATGGCGCCGTCGCCCGGAATTTTCCTCTCCGCCGTCGCCCAGCGCACCCGCTCGATCCATATGGGGCCGTTGGTCTATCTGCTGCCGCTGTACAATCCGATGCGCCTCGCGCAGGAAATCTGCATGCTCGACAATCTGAGCGGCGGGCGCTTCGAGATCGGCGTCGGCCGCGGCGTCTCGCCCTTCGAGCTCGCCTACTATCGCGTCCCGTTCATGGAATCGCGCGAGATGTTCGAGGAGGCGCTCGGTGCGATCGCCGGCGCGCTGCGCAACGGCCGCGTCAACCATCGCGGCCATTACTACCGCTTCGATTCCGCGCCGCTCGAGATGGCGTCGATGCAAAAGCCGAATCCGCCCTTCTGGTACGGCGCCGCGACGCCCGAAAGCGTCAGCTTCGCCGCCCGCCGCGGGATGCACATGGTCGGCAA
>JAJXYM010000356.1 GCA_021780585.1 Deltaproteobacteria bacterium | reverse complement strand
GTGGCGCGAAATCGCGACCGAGCTGGCGGGGCGCTATCCCGACGTCAAGTGCGACCATCAGTTGGTCGATTCGATGGCGATGCATCTGATTCGCCGGCCGCGGGATTTCGACGTGATCGTCACCGAGAACATGTTCGGGGATATCCTGACCGACGAGGCCTCCGTGCTGGCGGGTTCGATGGGGCTGCTGCCGTCGGCCTCGCTTGGCGAGGAGCTGAACGGCGCGGGCTATCGGGTGGGATTGTACGAGCCGATTCATGGCAGCGCGCCCGATATCGCGGGTCGCGACGAGGCGAATCCGCTGGCCGCGATTCTGTCGGCGGCGATGCTGCTCGAACATTCGCTGGGGATGCGCGCGGAGGCTGAATTGATCACGCAGGCGGTCGAGGGCGTCGTGCGCGACGGCTATCGCACGCGCGATCTCGGCGCCGGCGCGGGCGCCAAGACGGTCGGCTGCAAGGCGATGGGGCGGCTGGTGCGCGAACGGATCGAAAGCCTCGAGCCGGAGGCCTGAGGCGGGATGATTAACACGCCGGCCCGAAAGCGGCGCGCCGTTTCGATCGGCGCCGGCGGACGAGGCCCGAATTGAGCAACGGACGCGAACCACGCGTCGCCGTGATTGGCGCGACCGGTATCGTTGGCGGCCAGATCGCGGATCTGATCGGCGAGCGCGAATTCCCCTGCGCGCAACTCAAGCTGTTCGCGACCGAAAGCGGCGCGTTCGATTCGGTCGAGGCGGGCGGACGCACCCATTCGATCGCCAAATTCGAGACGACCGCCGATCTGGCGGCCTTCGACATCGTCTTCCTCGCCACCGCCGAAGCGACCGCGCGCGCGATTATCGATGCGCATCCGGGAGCCGTGATGATCGATCTGAGCGCGGCCGGACGCGCGCCGGGCGAGGCGATCCTGGCCGCGCCCGGAATTTTCGCGCGCGAGCGAATTCAGGAATTGCGCGCGCGGCGATGGTTCGGCGTGCCGCATCCGGCGGCGCAGGTGATCGCGACGGTGATGCGCGCGCTCGGCGTTGCGGCCGGCTTTGCGGGCGCGACGGTGATTATCGGGGCCAGCGCGGGCGGGCGCGAACGGGTCTCCGAACTGTTCAATCAGACCGCCGACCTGCTCAACGCGCGCCTCGATCTCGGCGAGGACGCGATTCAACTGGCCTTCAATCTGTTCATGCCGCCGGGCGGCGGGGAGGCCGCCGGTGCGATCGCCGCGCAGGTGGCGACGCTGGCGGGCGACGCGGTCGCGGCCGCCGTGCAGGTCGTCCAGGCCCCCGTGTTCCATGGCGGCGCGGTCGCGCTGACCGTGCCGTCGGGCGGGCGCGACACGGCGGACTGGGTGGCGCGGATGCGCGCGGCGCCGGGGATTCTGTTTATCGAGGGCGAGGACCCGGCGGGCTTCGTCGACGCCGTTGGTCAGGAGGCGGTGATCGTGCGGATGGCGCGCAATGCCTCCGGCGCAACCTTCTGGTGCGTCTATGACGCGGCGCGGGTCGCGGCGATGACGGCGCTCTGGATCGCCGAAAGCGTCTGGTTCACCTTTTCTTGAGCCGTATCGGCGGCGGACGCCCGGCCCGCCGGCCGCGGCGGCGCGCGCGATGAAAATCCGCCTCACGCTCGAATACGACGGCGCGAATTATTCCGGATGGCAGCTTCAGGCCGGCCATGACTCGATTCAGGCGCGGCTCGAAGACGCGCTGGCGCGAATTTTCGGCGCGCAGATCCGTGTGCATGGAGCGGGACGCACCGACGCCGGCGTGCATGCGCGTGGCCAGGTGGCCGCGTTCACGCCGCCGCGACCGTTCGCGCTGGATGACCTGCGGCGCGCGCTGAACGCGATCCTGCCGGCGGACATCGCGATTATCACGGCCGCCGCCGCGGCCGACGATTTCGATCCGCGGCGCGATGCGCGTTCGCGCGTTTACGAATATCGCGTGCTGA
This sequence comes from Deltaproteobacteria bacterium, assembly GCA_021780585.1. GTDB lineage: Bacteria > Desulfobacterota > Binatia > Binatales > Binataceae > JADMIL01. The sequence continues at coordinate 2,086 of JAJXYM010000356.1, read as the reverse complement.
ATCGCGACCGCCGCTCGGCATTCGACTATCGCCATGCGTGGCTCGTCGCGGGCGCCCTCGATCCCGCCGCGATGAACGCCGCCGCGCGCATCTTTCTCGGCGAGCATGACTTCGCCGCGTTCCGCTCGCTGGGCTCGGCGGAACGGAGCACCACGCGGCGGGTGATCGCCAGCGAATGGCGGCGCGCGGACGAATTTCTGATCTACCGCGTCGAGGCGACGGCGTTTCTGCGCCGGATGGTGCGCACGATGGTCGGGGCGATGGTCGAGGCGGGCCGCGGTCGAATCGCTCCCGCTGAAATCGCGACGATTCTCGCCTCGCGCGATCGCGGGCGCGCGCCGGCGGCGGCGCCGGCGGCGGGCCTCTTTCTGATCGCCGTCAACTATTGACGCGCCGCGTCCGGATTGATTCGCAAAGGGCCGTTGGGCGCGCGTTCCGTCGTTCAACCGGACAAAAACCCCGTCCCCGCGCCCGCTCCAGCGATCGCTTGTGCAAAATTCCGCATGGTTGTAGGCCGGAATGCTCCGCGAATGCTTGAAATAACACTGACTCTCGTTCACGCTGGGGCCAGGCCATAATCGGGCCGCAAGGAGGAGGATGATGACGCAGTCGCAGGTCGCAGCCCATCTTGCCGACAAGCTCGGCATCACGAAGAAGCAGGCGAAGGCCGCGCTCGAGGAAGTTACCAGCCTGGTCGTGCGCGAACTGAAGAAGGAAGGTTCCCTGCGTTTGGCCGGTCTTGGAATTTTCCGCAAACGGAAAACCAAGGCGCGGATGGGGCGTAATCCGATGACCGGCGCGCAGATCAAGATTCCCGCGCGCACGCGCCTGCGCTTCACGCCGGCGAAATCGCTGAAGGATTCCGTCCTCGGCGTTCGCTGATTCGTTTCGCACGCCTATTTATCGCAACCGCGGGATTGGGCCCGACGCCCGGTCTCGCGGTTCGCGTTTTTATGACGCGCATGGCCGCAAATTGCCTGACGACGCGCCGCGGGTCGAGCGGATCGCGGGCGGCGGCGAGCGCTTCATCTTCAATTTCGCGCTGAAAACCTGCCGCGCCTGCGCGCGCGACGGAACCGCCGCAATCGGCTTCGAATTCGATCACACGGGGAAATTCGCCGGAATGAGGCTCGGCGGAATCGTTCCCGACGGTCCGGCGCGCTAGTCGGGACGGCGCGGACGCGCCGCCGCGCGCGCCTTGCGCACGCGTTCGAGATAATCGCGGATCCGCGCCTCGTAGCCGCGATCCGACGGCAAGTAGTAAATTGCGCCTGTCAGTTGATCCGGCAGGCAATCCTGATTCGCGAGCGCGCCTTCGTAATCATGGGGATATTTGTAGCCGGCGCCGTAGCCCAGACCGCGCATCAGCCCGGTCGGCGCGTTGCGCAGATGCATCGGCACCGGCAGCGCGCCGTGCTTGCGGGCCTCGTCGCGCGCGGCGTTCATCGCGCGATAGGAAGCGTTGGATTTGGGCGCGCTGGCGAGATAGGTGACGCCCTGCGCCAGCGGAATAATTCCCTCCGGCAGGCCGACGAAATCGACCGCGTCCTTGACCGCGAGCGCGATCTGCAGCGCGCGCGGATCGGCGTTGCCGACGTCCTCGGAGGCGAAGATCACCATCCGCCGCGCGATAAACAGCGGGTCCTCGCCCGCCTCGACCATCCGCGTCATCCAGTAGAGCGCGGCGTCGGGATCGCTGGCGCGCATGCTCTTGATGAACGCGGAAATGACGTTGTAGTGCTCCTCGCCGGCGCGATCGTAGAGCAGCGCCTTGTGCTGGGCGGCCTCGGTCACGTCCGCGATCGCGATCGCGCGCCGATTGGCGCTTTGCGCCAGTTCCGCCGCGACTTCCAGCGTGCCGAGCGCGCGGCGCGCGTCGCCGCCCGAGATGCGCACGATTTCGGCGAGGGCCGCGTCGTCGAGCGCGAGTTCGCGCGCGCCCAGGCCCCGATCGCGATCCTCGAGCGCGCGCCGCGCCAGCGCCGCGACCGCGTCGTCCTCCAGCGGTTTGAGCACCAGCACGCGCGCGCGCGAGAGCAGCGGCGAAATCACTTCGAACGACGGATTTTCCGTGGTCGCCCCGATC
>JAJXYM010000324.1 GCA_021780585.1 Deltaproteobacteria bacterium | reverse complement strand
AAGCGATCCGGCGCGCCCGCGCGCGGCCGCGAAAGAAGGGAGAACGGTCATGGCCAAAGTGAACGGTAACGATCTCGTCGTCCGGGCGTTGCGCGACGAAGGCGTGGACACCGTCTTCTATCTCACTGGCGGTCCGATGGTGGACGTGGCGTCGCGCTGCGTGGAGGCGTTTCGCGCGGTCGATGTGCGCCATGAGCAAGCGGCGGCGATGGCGGCGCACGCCTACAGCCGGGTCAGCGGCAAGCCGGGAGTTTGCTTCGCCGCGTCGGGGCCGGGCGTGACCAATCTGATCACCGGGGTCGGCAACGCCTTTCTCGACGCCGTGCCGGTCGTGACGCTGGGCGGCGCCAGCGCGGTGTCGCAGGCCGGGATGGGCGCGTTTCAGGAAATGGACCAGGTGGGGATGTTCAAGCCGATCACCAAATGGTCCGAGCGGGTGATCGACGCCCGGCGTATCCCGGAGATAATCAACAAGGCGTTCCGAATCGCGACCGGCGGACAGCCCGGTCCGGTCTATGTCGATCTGCCGGGCGACGTGCTCTATCGGCGGATCGAGGAGAGTGAAGCGCCGTTTCCCGTTCAGCCGCGCGCCGTGCCGCGAATTTCGGGCGATCCGGCGCTGATCGGCCGGGCGATCGAAATGCTCGGTCGGGCGAAGCGCCCGTTGATCCTGAGCGGCACGGGGGCGTTCTGGTCGGGCGCGCAGGCTGAACTGAAGGAATTCGTCGAACTCGGCGGAATACCATTTTACACCACTCCGCAGGGGCGCGGCATTATCCCCGAGGATCATCGACTGAGTTTTCTCGGCGCGCGTAATCAGGCGTGGAAAGCGGCCGACGTGGTATTGATTATCGGCACACGGCTGAACTTCATCGTTGGCTTCGGATTGCCGCCGCGCTGGGCCGAGGACGTAAAGTTTATTCAAGTTGATATATCCGACGAGGAGATTGGACGCAATCGCCCGGTCGATCTGGCGATCGTCGGCGACGCCCGGATGGTATTGCGCCAGCTCATCGCCGCGGCGCGCGGGTCTTTCAAGGAGAGCGCATACGCGGAGTGGGTCGAGGCGTTGCGGGGCTACGACCGGCGATCGCAGGAAAAAGCGCAGGCGCTGCTCGATTCCGACGCGCTTCCGATTCATCCGCTGCGGCTATGCAAGGAGGTGCGCGACTTCATGGATCGCGACGCGATTATCGTCGCCGACGGCCATGAGATCCTCAATTTCGCGCGCCAGTCGATTCCGCTTTACGCCCCCGGCCATTCGGTGAACGCGGGTCCCAACGGATGCATGGGAGTCGCGGTGCCGTTTGGATTGGGCGCCAAGGTCGCCAAGCCCGACAAGCAGGTGATCGTGCTGAGCGGCGACGGCTCCTTCGGCATGAACGGGATGGAGATCGACACGATGGTCCGCCATAAAATCCCGGCGCTGATCGTGATCAGCAATAACGGCGGATGGGCCGGGAAGGGAACGATGGACGCGGGGCGCGACCTTGGCTTCAGCCGTTACGAAAAGATGGCCGAGGTGTTCGGCGCGCACGGCGAATACGTCGATCGGCCCGAAGGGATCCGGCCGGCGCTGGAGCGCGCGGCGGCGTCGGGAAAACCGGCGGTCGTGAACGTGATTACGGATCCGAACGCGCGGTCAGCGACCGTGTCGTTCGCGGATTACCGGGCGATCTAGGTCTTCGCGCGCGGCGGCCGCAAGCTCCGCGCGGGCGACCGCGAGGGTCGCGACGTGGCGCTCGAGCGCGTCGATCATGCGCTGCATCGGACCGGCGACCGCGACGCCGTAGATTTCCTCGTCGACTTTGATCGCCGTCGCGATCGCCGCGACGTCGGCGACGTTTTCGCCGCGCGTGACGAAATAGCCGCGCCGCCGGCCGCGCGCGAGATCGGCGGCCAGCGCCTCCGGATCGACGATCGTCGCGGGCGTCACCCGCGGCATCGGCAGACCGGCGAGCAGCGGCGCGAGCTCGGCGTCGTCGAGCGTGGCGAGGGCGGCCTTGCCGATCGAGCTGGAATGGAGCGGTTTGAGATCGCCGGCGCGCGCGCTGTAGCGAATCGTTTGCGGCCCCTCGAGCACGTCGAGATAGACGATATGGTCGCCGTCGCGCTTGCCCAGAATCACGGTTTCGCGCGTCGCGTCGCGCAGCCGCGTCAGAATCGGCTCGAGGCGAATCAGCCACGGTTCGGCGGCGGCGATCGCGCTGGCGACCGCGAACAGCCGCCGCGTCGGATAGAGCCGCTTCGAGCGCACGGCGTAGAGATAGCCCCGCGCCTCAAGCGCGCGCACCAGATTGAAACAGCTCGACGCGGGCGCGTTCAAGGCGCGGGCCAGCTCGGACAGCGTCAGGGGGGCCTGCGCGCGGGCGAACGCCTCGAACAGGTCGATCGTGCGCCCGGCGCTTTTTACATCCATGAAGACCGATTCTATTTGGCGAATCAGTTATCGGCAACGCTCGCCTGGACGGGCGTGGACCCTCGGGTCAGGCCCGAGGGTGACGAAAAGATACGGCGAGCGATCCGGGTTCGTGATCGTCAGTATCGGACACGACCGTCAGGTGAAACGAATCCGCCGGCGGATTGCCTGCACACTATAGTCACCCTCGGGCTTGACCCGAGGGTCCATCGTACATGCGCCGCGAACGGCCGGTTCAGGGCGGCGAGACGCGGCGAAGCCGCGCGTGGCCGGCTTCGCACAGGGTCCCGCCGAGCGAACTGGCTTTGAGCGCGTCGAAGGTGGCGAGAAATTCGGCGCCCGCGAAAGAGAACCGGAGCGGATTGCCGCGGCTCGAGAGCCGCAGCGGCTGGCCCGCGTAATAGTTGGTCAGCGCGTTGGCGAGCGCGCCTCCCGATTCAGCCATCGCGAGGCCGCCGCCCTGACAGCGCATCCGCGCGAGCAGATCGCTTTGATCGCAGGTCGCGCCGGGCGCGTCGATCGTGACCTTGCTGACGGCGAGCGCGTCGCCTTCGCAGCGCACCGCCGCGTCGTATTCGATCGACTGGTAGGCGAGCTTGCCGGAGGCGGTCATGAAACGGTCGCCGCCGGTGACCGCGAGATCGCGCGCGATCATGGTCTGGTTGACGCCCTGGATCGGAATCGGCACGGGAAAGACGGCGCCGTAAAGCCTCAGCACTTGATTGATAAATGTGTATGTGGCCGCGGCGAGAAGATTACTCATCGGCGGCGCGCCGCTGATTTGAGCGGCTATATCGGGATCGTCGAGAAACGGTTCAGGATTACTTACCCGCCCGGCGGGGATCGCCACGACGTCGACGGCGCGGCGGACGAATCCGATCGCGACGTCGAAGGCGGCGTTGGCTCCGGCTCCCGTCAGGAGGCGCATGTTGGAGGTGGCGAACTCGCGCGCGATCGGCGCGGCGGCAAGGTTCGGCGCCACGGCTCCCGTACGCGCCGCTCCCGCCGCATCGGCGAGCCGCAGTCGCAGCCGCCAGGGACGCCAGGTGGCGCGCACGCGGACGGCCTCGAGCCATGGCGCGGGAGCGCCGGCGCGGGCGCGGCGGGCGACCTCGGCGAGCGGCCGCGAGCAGTCCTCGGAGGCCATCGCGGGCGCGGGACGGACGGGCGCGTCGGCGGGATAGACCACGCCGATCGCGTCGGCGCCGCCGTTGTTCGTCGCGCCGCACCATACCGCGGCGATCAGATTGAGCGCTGGCGCGCCGGATACGGGCGGCGTGAATTCGATCGGGAGGGCCTGCGCGATCACGTCCGGCATCAGCGCCGGCAGCATAATGACGCGCAAGGGCGGCGGCGCCCCGGCGGCGCGTCCGGTCAGGGGCGCGAGCATGAGCGCCAACGCCAGGGTGGCGGCGAGCGCCGCGCGGCGGGCCATAGCGGCCGTTTTTCGATACGCCATTTTGTCGCGGCCTCCGCCGTAAACTTCCCGCCCCACCACCGCTCCTCCGCCGGCATCAGGCCTCGCGTCCACGACGCGCACTTCGAAGGGGAGCGAGGGAATTTTGCCACGCCCGCGGCTTCTGTAACAGCGGGTCGGCGCGGCGGGCGGCGTCGCGCCGA
>JAJXYM010000314.1 GCA_021780585.1 Deltaproteobacteria bacterium | reverse complement strand
TCAGAGTTTCCTCCATTGCGCAATATTCCTGACTGCTGCATCCCGTAGGACTCTGGGCCGTGTCTCAGTCCCAGTGTGGCTGACCATCCTCTCAGACCAGCTACCCGTCTTCGCCTTGGTGAGCCGTTACCTCGCCAACTAGCTGATAGGACGCGGACCCCTCCTCAAGTAATAGCTTGCAGGAGCAGAGGCCACCTTTTACCCCGCGAAGCGAACTCCGCGTGGTCTTATCCGGTATTAGCCCGTCTTTCGACGGGTTATCCCGGACTCAAGGGCAGGTTGTCCACGTGTTACTCACCCGTGCGCCGGTGTACTCGCCGGGTTGCCCCAACTTTCTCCCACGACTTGCATGTCTCAGGCACGCCGCCAGCGTTCGTTCTGAGCCAGGATCAAACTCTCCATTTAAGCTCATTTATCTCATTCGCCGGGTGCGTCCATAGGACGCCCGCGACGATGGACTGACCGCTGTTAAACCAAAGAATCGGTCGGGCTTTGGATCTCTGGTCGATCCCCCGCCGCCCGATTAAAGGCATGCGCTACTATTCAGTTTTCAAAGACCCGCGCCCCTCAGGGGCAAACGGAAAGCCTACCGTGCGCCGTTTTCGCTGTCAACCACCCCGTCGCGCCGCGTGAATTCGTTTTCACTTGGGGCGAGGCCGTCATTGAGCAGCGGATTTGCGGTTCCTGTTACGGTGAACCGGATGAGCGCGCCGTGTCGGCAGTGACGTTGGAATTTGCCCGAAGCGGTTTCCGAATGCAAGCGCCGGCCCTGCCGCCGCCGCGCACAATTACATTAAACCCCAACGGCCCCAATGAGAAATTGACGTTAAAAAAAATTTAGCCGGAATTTTTTCAGCCCGCGTCCGCTTCGTTCGACGGCCCTCGGCCGGCCGCCGCATAAGCGATTGCGCCGGCCAGTCCGGCCGTCCCCGCCGTCAGAAACATCGCGGGGTAGCCGGCCCGATGCGCCAGTATTCCGAGCCCGAAAGGCCCCGCCATTCCGCACAAATCCGCGATCGACGTGTAGATTGTCGAAGCGCGTCCGGCGGCGCGCCGCGGCGTGTTGCGGATCACCAGCGCGCTCAGCACCGGATAGGCGACGCCGTGGCCGAGGCCGCCGATCGCCGCCGCCAGCTCGAGCATCCCGAAAGGGCCGGTAGCCGCGACCGCTCCCACGCCGACGCCAAGAATCGCCAGCGCTGGCGCGAGCAGCCGTTGCAAGCCGATTTGATCGAAACGCCGCGCGTTCAGCCGCACGGCCACCGCGACCAGGCCGTAGACCGTGAAATAAACCCCGACGCTGCGAATTCCGCGCGCGTAGGCGAACGGCGCGACGAAACTCGGCCGCGCCGAAATCGCCAGCGAGAAGGCCACCGTCGCGATCCAGAGCGGGATCAGGGCGCGGTCGGCGAGCAGCGCGCGATAGCTGGCGGGAGGGGCGTCGGACGCGCTTGCGGCGATCGCTTCGCCGACCGGACCGGAACCGGCCGCCGGATCGTCCCGCGCGACCAGCCCGACCAGCAGCGCCGCGATCAGCGTGATCGCGCCGGCGCTCAGAAACAGGCCCGTAAAGCCGAAAAAATGCACAATCAACTCGCCGAGCAACGCGCCGAAGGAGGCCGGGCCCTGCCCGCTCAGGCTGAAGATCGCCATCGCCTCCCCGGCGCGTCCGGGCGGCAGCAGCGGATAGACCATCGTAAACAGCGCCACCCTCACGCCGCCATTGGCGACCCCGTTGCATGCCGCAACGGCATAGAGCGGCCATCCCAGCGACCGAATTGGCAAATAGGCCCAGATCGACGCCGCGCTCAATATCAGGAACCACAGCGCGGTCCAGCGCCGGCCGCGCCGTTCGATCGCGCGGCTGGCGGCGGGGCGCATCGCGAGCGCGCCCAACGCGGCGATCGCGGCAATCGCGCCGATCGTCGAGGCGCCGCCGCCCAGCCGCACCACGAATACCGGGAACAGCACCAGCAGATTCGCGGCGGTGTTGAGCGCCGAAGTGGCGATAAAAACCAGCCAGAAATCGCGCGTGTAGACGCGCTCGTGGAGGTTTGCGTCAGGGACGATCGAATGCGCGGTCGCGGAAGCGTCGGGTGGGGATTCTGCCACTTGACCTCGGCGGCCCGGCCGGCGGAATCAGGCCGGGACGGGCCGGCGCGGACCGTGAACGCGCCCAGCATAACGGCCGCACGGCCCAGGCGAAAGCGCGGCTCGGCCGCCTTTTCAGCCGCCCTTATGGATCGGCGGACGGCGACGGCGCGACCGCGCCGGGCGCTCCTGACGGCGGCTGACGACGCACACCGGCCCGCTCGTGGCGCGCGTGGTGACGGGGCCGGCGATGCGGCCGTTCGGCGGCAATTTCGGCGGCGACGATCGCGCAGGCCACGCCGATCGCCAGCGCCATTCCGGCCACGGCGCGCCAGAACGCTCCCCGCCGATACCATCGCGGCCGGAGACTCCCGTCCGGCGCCGGTATGGAGCGCCCGCGCGAATCCGTCGCAACCCCGCTCCCAACACGGACGCCCTCCGCAAGTTTTCGCGCCTCGTCGCTCATCGATACGCCTTCGGCTTTATGCCGCCACGCGGCCTCGCGCAAGCAAATATGCGCTGGTCACGCGGTTGGCGTTTGTCTAAAGATAGAGACGCATAGAATAGGTAAGTACGAATGATAAAAGTTAATAATACGCCAAAATATCGCATCACCGATCGTGAAAGCGTGACGGCGTTCGCGGTCTATCTTGGGCTATCGCTATTCTTTTTCGGCCGCGCCTTGATTGGCCATTTCGGCGACCGATACATCGGGCTCGGCGCCGATCCTCCCTCCTCCATGCTTTCCATCGTATGGATGCGCCACGCGCTGGAGGGTCGCGTGAACCCTTTCCAGGTGAACGTGATTTGGACGCCGGACGGGATCGATCTCGCCCATACCGCCGATTCTTTACTGGTAGCCGCCGTACTCGCTCCTATTTCGCTGGCGATTGGCGTGGTGCGCGCATACAACGCGCTCGCGTTACTTGCGCCCGCTCTGTCTGGATGGTCCGCCTTTGTTCTCTACCGGCGCATATGCGGAAATCATCAAGCCGCTCTGGTCGGCGCATCCATGTTCAGCTTCTCGCCTTTCCTGCTCGGCCATCTCGTGGGTCAGACGAATCTTTATATCCTCTGGTTCATACCGCTCGCCGTGTATCTGGTATTGTTACGACTGGCTAATGAGATAAGCACGCGTCGCTTCGGAGTATACCTGGCGCTGGCGCTGATCGCCCAATTCGGATGCTCACTGGAACTATTCGCGACGATGACGCTATTCGGCGGGATCGCGTTAGCGCTGGCGTGGGGGATGGGCGACGCCGACCTGCGCGCGCGGCTGACCGCCCTGATGCCCCCGCTGGCCCGCTCTTACGCGGTGACGGCCCTGATCGCAAGTCCGTATCTATACTATTTCTTCGCTTTTGGTCCGATTGAAATGGCGAGTATGCGGGACTTGACTCTTGCTTGGCATTTGCGCTAGTCTCCTACGCATGGACAGCAAGGTTGTAGCAGGCGAGCCGAAAATCACGCGCCAGATGACCTTGGCTGATTTCGACCGGATGTTTCCGGACGAAACGGCGTGCAAAGCCTTTCTCGCGGCTCAGCGCTGGCCGCGCGGCGTGCGGTGCCCGCGTTGCGGCAACGACAAGGTTTACGCGCTCAAGACGCGGCCTTTCCACTGGCTCTGCAAGCCCTGCAAGAACTACCGCTTCAGCGTCATCAGCGGGACGATTTTCGAGAACACGAACTACAAGTTGCTGATCTGGTTCAAGGTTCTCTACCTGATGCTGACCTCGAAAAAGGGAATCAGCGCGCTGCAAATCCATCGGATGATCGGCTCCGGTTCCTATCGGACGGCGTGGTTCATGTGCCATCGCTTGCGCGCCGGATTGGCCGATCCTGATTTCCGCAAGCTCATGGGCATCGTCGAGGTCGATGAAACCTACATCGGCGGCAAGGACAAGAACCGTCATGCCAACAAGCGCGGCGGCAAGCGCGGCCTGGGCAGCG
>JAJXYM010000206.1 GCA_021780585.1 Deltaproteobacteria bacterium | reverse complement strand
ATCCGGGCGCGCCGATCGCCCCGATATGGCAACGCCCGCGCTTCGCGCTCACCGTCTATGGCGTCGCGTCGGCGCCATGGTCGGCCTGGACGCCGTTGGGCGTCGCGCGAGTGGCGGGCGGCGGCGTCGGCGTCGGGACCTGCGGACACGCGATCGTGCAGGTCGCCGGATCCTGATTTACGCCGATCAGGATAGTTTGGCTCGTGATTCCGGCATCGGAGACGTTAAAGCAGGTGCATCCCGGCTGAAACGCCACCAACACGCCATTGCCGACGTATTGCAACTGACCGGGGAAATTGGCGTTCGACGAAAACGGATTCCATGCCGTGCTGGCGCTGCTGGTTATATCACGGTAGGCGTGTGGTTCTTTGGGATTACGCGTGGTAAAGCCGCCCTGAGCGTTGAATTGCAGCGAGGTCGGAACATTCTGACAGAAACCAGACCCGCTATTTGGGACACAGATCGCAGTGCTGGTCGCCATCGGCGAACATTGCGGGGTCGGGGTCGGCGTAGGCGTTTTCGTGGTGCCTTTGGTGGGCGTCGGAGTCTGCGTCGCCGTCGGTGGCGCCCCTTGGCAGACGAAGACGGCGAATAATGTCGTCGGAATGCCCAAGGCAGTCGTGCCGCTGGAGCTGCCGCCGCCGCAACTGAGAAGCATCGCCGACGCCAGTCCCGCCAGCACCGGTACAATCGTCAAACACCGTCGCCACAATTTCATCGCGCGTTCAGCTATGACGGCGCCTCGCAAGCATGTCAAGCAAGCCCCCGGCGTGGCCGGGCGGAGCGGAAATGCGACCGACACGGCGTAAGTCCCGCATGCGCTCTGACAAGTTGGCAATGTCCCAAGTTGGGTCGCAATAGCGACACCTGCGCGGAATCGTACTGTATTGGCTTCGCTTTCGACGGTCGCGGCGAAGGCGCAAACCAACACGCCGACGCGCTCGGCCGCGCGCGGGAAATAAAAAAAGGCGGGCAGTTGAGGGAGGGGGGAGTCTCCCTAACGCCCGCCTTTAACCGCCCGTCTTGCGACGAACGGCCCCGACTGCAGGGAGGAGGTTGCAACCGGGGAGCGGCCTTGGCTTACCGCTTTCAATACTGTTGGACGAGGCTCGCGCCCGAATATTCATCATGGGATGAGCAAAAATTATTGCGCTGCCGCGCGTCGCGAAAATTCATCGCCGGAGCGCGATCGCCCGTCATTGAATTGACGCCGCGCGGGCCTCGGCGACTTCCCTGCAACGCCATGAGATTGGCGGAAAGCCGCGATGGAACCGGCGTAACCGCGTATGCTATCCCCAAGCAGCGCAACCAATTTGCAGGCGACCAGACCGTTCTATGGTCAATGCGCGAAAGGAAAGGAGCGTCGTTGAGTCGCGCGGCGCGTCAAAAATCAGGTGACCGTCCGGGAAATCGGCAGACGATGGCTCAGCCGGAGCGTCGGCGTAATCCGTTCGCACCGGACGCGCCGTTGGGGTCTCGGGATTCTAATCGCCCTGGTAATCTATGCCGGCTTTGGCTTCTTCGCGTTGCCCGCAATTCTCCGGCACGTGCTGACAGAGACGGTCGCGAAGAGTCTCAACCGGCCGGTCAGCATTGGCAAAATCAAGTTCAACCCGTTCAGCTTGCGGCTCGACGCCGACCGGCTTCACGTCGCCGACCGGGACGGCGCGAGCGCGTTCGTCGATATTGGCCATTTTGATGTTGAGGTGTCGTGGAATTCGCTATGGCATCTGGCGCCGGTGGTCGAAGAAATCACGATCGAGCGGCCGGCAATCACTATCGTGCGGACCGCGCCGCATACCTTCAACTTTTCCGACCTGATTCCGCCGCCAGCGCCCGCTCCCGCCCATCCGAGCAAACCGTTTCGCTTCGCCGTCTCCAATATCCGGCTAAGCGATGGCAATGTGAACTTTGACGACCGCGTGCTTGCCGAGCGCCATTCGATCGCGCGGATGAATCTGAACGTGCCGTTTATCGCCAATCTGCCGGCCGACGTTAAGATTTACGTCAAGCCGTTTATCGCGATGGTGGTCGATGGCAGTCCGCTGCGCATCGTCGGAACGGCCCGTCCGTTCAATACCGAACCGGAATCGGAGCTGGTCCTGAATCTGCGCGCACTCGAAATTTCGTCCTATCTCGGCTATGCGCCACGAAAGCTGCCGATTAAGATGCCGAATGGCGCGTTATCGGCGTTTTTGCTGATTCATTTCGTCCAATCGCTGCAAGGGCCGCAGATTCGTATCGGCGGCGCGGTCCGCCTCGATCAGATTGAGGTCCGGGACGCGGGAGGGGCGCCGCTCGTCGGACTCAGGCAGCTTCAGGTGAAGCTCGACAATGTTGAGCCTTTGCAGAGCTATATTCATCTTGGCGCCATTAAAATCGACGGCGTTGACGCCCATCTGACGTTGAATTCGGACGGCACGACGAATCTGACACAAATTGCTGCGAGCGCCGCCGCGTCAGGTCCAGTCCCGCCACCGGCGGCCGCGGATGCGCAAATCACCGTGCCGCCGCCCGCGTCCAATGGCGTGCCGGTACCGTCCCGAGGCGTCCCGGCGGGCGCCGCGACTGTCCCGCAGGCGTCCCCGGCGCCTCCCGCCATGACCGCATTGGCGACCGTCGCCGCGTCCGTGTCCGCGACGCCCGCAATGTCCGCGACACCCGTCGCGACCGCTTCGCCAGCGGCATCGCCGGCCGCGAGCGCCGCCGCCGCCGTGACGATCGCGCCCGCGCTGACCGAGGCGGCGCCGACTACGTCCGCGGTTCCGGCGACCGCGCCGGCGGGCAAAGCGCCGCTCGATCTGCGGATCGTCTCGATCGATCTGGCTGACAGCGCGGTTCATCTCACCGATAATCAACTGCCGACGCCGGTAACGACGGCGCTTCAGGCGATAACCGCGCACGTCGACAATTTCCATCTGGGCGCCGGTCCGGCGATACCGTACAGCTTCGGCGCGACGCTCAGCGGCGGCGGCGCGATCGCGGCAAAGGGCGCGCTGGATCTGGCCGGAGCGACCGCCGCGACCGATCTGGCCCTGACGCAAATCGAGATCCCCGCGCTGCAGGGCTTCGCGCAATCGGTCCTCGCGGCGAAGATCACGGCGGGCAAGCTCAACGCCGCGGCCAGCCTGCGCGCGGCCTTTGCGCCGGGCAAATTCAATCTGCACGCGGAGCCGGCCAGCGCCTCGCTCGACGGTTTTGAAATCGAGCCGCTCGGACGCGGCCAGAATCCAATCAAATGGACGACGATCGGCGCGAAGCTCGCCAGCGCCGATCTGGCGACGCGTCAGGCGGTTGTCGATCAACTCCGCAGCGACGGAATCAGCGTCGAAGTGGTGCGCGATCGGCACGGCAAGCTGAATCTCGAGTCGCTGATCAAGCGCCCCGCTGGCCCAGCCATCGCCGCGCCGCAAGGTCGGACGGCGGTGCGACGGCTTGCGCACGGCGCCCATCCGAGCCGAACGGTCGCGCGCCGGCGCCGTGCCGAGCGCGCGGTCGCCACGGCCGAAAGCGCCGCAGGCGCGCCGCAATGGCGCTATCAGATCGGCGCGATCGCGCTGGAAAAGACCGCGATTACGCTCCTGGACGAAACCGGGCGCCGGCCGCTGCGCGCGACGATCGCGCCGCTCGACGTCAATCTGAAAAACGTCACCAGCGATTTCGCCAAACCGTTCGGCGTCGCGGTTGACGCGACCGTGAACCGGCGCGGCACGCTGAAGGTGACGGGCGACGCCGCGATCAAGCCGCTCAAGGCGAATCTGCGCGTGGCGACGCGCCGGTTCGATCTGACGCCGGCCAATGAACTGATCGCTGATCGGATGAACGCCACGATCGCGAGCGCGCTGCTGACCAGCAACGGCGCGGTGCGGATCGCCGAGACGCGTCATGCGATGCGTGTCGGCTATCGCGGCGACGTCACGCTCGGCGACGTGCGGATGCTCGACAAGCTGACCAACGATCTGTTCACGCGCTGGCGTGCGCTGAGTTTCGATCGAATAGATTTCGCGCTGGGCGAGGGGAAGCCGCGGGTCCATGTCGGCGGGATCGCGTTGAGCGAGTT
>JAJXYM010000098.1 GCA_021780585.1 Deltaproteobacteria bacterium | reverse complement strand
GCGAAAACGCGGCGGCACGAATTCGTCATCGAAGCGGGCGCGCTGGCCGGGAGACAGGATCGCGTAGATGCGTAAATAGGCGTCGAGCAGCAGGCGGCGGCGCTGATGCTGAAAATCGACGCGCAGCGCGGAAATCCGCTCATGCGTGCCGCGCATCACCTCGCCCACCTGTTCGCGTTGCGACGGGCTCAGGGTCAGCTCATCGCACATTCGATCGATTACATTCTCGCCCGGAGCCTCGATCCAATGGAGCCGGTAAGCAAGCGAGGTGCTGGCGAATCCGATCGCGGCGCCGGCGAACAGCGCCGCGACCAGAACGATCAGGCCATACTTACCCTGCAACGCCATTATCATTCATCGGCATAGCCGGTTCGGGCGCCAGCGATTCGAACAACGCAGGCTCTTCGGCGGGGTTCTCGGCCGCGACGCCGTCGGGGAAATAGGCCACCGGGGCGGCGTGCAAATCGTCGGCGGCGAAGGTGTCGGGAAAATCCCGCCGCGGCATCCGCTGCACCGACCAGGCCGAAATTCCGCCCACCATCAGCATCGCCGCCGCCGCCGTCATCGCCCGCCACGGCCGGGTCACAACCGGCTTGCGCCGGATTCGCGCCGGTCGGGGGGCTGGCGCGATCCGCGGGCGCGCCGGCGCCGGCCAGGCGCGAACTTGAGCTTCGGGCTCGCGCGCCGAATGGATTACCGGAGCGCTCAGGGCGAAAAGACGAAACGATCGATCGCAACGTTCGCAGACCGCCAGATGGTCGGAAAAATCGCTCCGGCGCGCCGGCTCCAACGTCCGCCGCCAGAAAGAAACGAACTCTTTGCGTGCTTCGAAGCAATTCATCGCGCCGCCCGTCCACGCCGCGCGGACAAAATCCGCTCGGCCTGCTTCCGCATTACCTGCCGCGCGCGAAACGCGCGAATCTTGACCTTGGCCTCGCTCCACCCCATCACCCGTGCGATCTCGCTCACGCTCAGGTCCTCGGTCTCCTTGAGCACCATCACCATGCGATCCTCGGGACGTAACGAATCCAGCAGTTGATGGGCGAGGTCGTGCGCTTCACGCCGCTGCTCGGAGGCATCGACGATCTCCTCCGGGGTGGCTTCGTTGACCAGTTGCACCCAGGTATGTTCGGCGACGGTGAAATCGGCGACGAGTTCCTCGGGCCGGCGCTGGCGGCGGCGCAACTCGTCGTAGCATACGTTGGCGACAATCGCGCGGAGCCATCCGAGAAACGGCATATCCGCCCGATAGCTGGCCAGACCGGCAAAAGAGCGAATAATGCTCTCTTGAGCCAGATCCCGAACCAGTTCGCGGTCCGAGAAAAAGCGCCGACACAGCCGCTCGACCTTCTCGCGATAGCGCGAGGCCAGGTCGGCAAAAGCCGCCGTCTGTCCGGCCAGGACGTCGGCAATCAGTTCCTCATCGGTTCTGACGGCGGAAGCCCTCCGGGAGCGGTCGATGACCAGCGCGCCAAGCATACCCGCTGTCTATTACGCCGGAGACCGGCGAACGGTTACATATAAGTACGCGCGGCATCGCGATTGACCAGCATTAATAATGCCGGGTTGCACGGCAAATCCCAAGCGTTCAGGGCGGCGGCGCCAGTCCGGCGCGGACCAGATCGTCCGGCGTGTCGAGATCGAGCACGACGCCCGGATCCGCGACATCGAGGTACGCGACACGCGCCGGATCGGCGTTGACGACCACTTTCGCGCCCTGATCCTCCGGCGCGGCGATCAATTCGTCGAAAACCGCGGCGTCGAATATCGCCGGATGGCCTCGGCGGCCGTTATAGCGCGCAATAACTATCGGATGCGCGACCTGCTCATACTCCGCAAGCAGGTCGCGATAGGTCGTGGTCGCGACCGTCGGATGGTCCGCAAGGTGGACCATCACCGCGCCGGCGCCGTCCGTGATCGCGCGGCGCAGACCGACTTTGAGCGAGGATAGCTGGCCCTGGATAAAGTCGTGGTTCTCGACGATCGCGATTCGGGGGTCGACGGGCACGGCGGGACGCACGCGGACGGCATGGGCGCCAAGCACGATCACGAGCTTTGGCGCGACCTGGAGAATCCGTGCCGCCGTATGAGCGATAAAGGTTGACCCGTCGATACGCAGCAACGGCTTCGGAAAACCCATCCGCCGCGATTCGCCGGCGGCCAGCAGAATCGCGATGACCTCCGCCCGGCTCATCGGCGCCATGATCCGCAACGCGGCTCAGTTGGAACGGATCGCCCGGCTCAGCCGGCCGCTCTTGACGCCCAGATTGAATTCATCGCGCACGCCGAGACGCCGCTCACGAATAATCTCGGCGATGATCGCGATCGCGATCTCCTCTGGCGTTTCGGCGCCGAGGTCGAGGCCGAGCGGCACGTGCACCTGGTCGAGCCGGTCGGCGTCGTAGCCGTCCGCCGCGAGCCGGTCAAGCGTGGCCCGGGCGCGCCGGCGCGATCCGATCATGCCGACGAAGCCCTCGGGAAATTTGAGGGCGGCGCGCAGCACCTCCTCGTCGAAGGCGTGGCCACGAGTGACCGAGACCAGGTAGCAATGGCGGTCCAGGGCGAGCGACTCGATCGCGGCGGCGAACGGCTTGACGATAATCGCGTCGGCGGTGGGAAACCGCTCGCGATTCGCGAAGGAGGCGCGGTCGTCAATCACCGTGACGTGAAAGCCGAGCATCGCGCCGAGCGCGCTGAGCGGTTGGGCGATATGGCCGGCACCGGCGATAATCAGCCGCTGGGCTCCGGTAATCGGGTCGAGAAAGAGGCGCGGCGCGCCCGAGCTTGCGATTCGTGCGACCGGCCGCAATTGGCCGTCCGCGTCGACCTCAAGCAGGCCCGGACGGGCGTCGGCGGCGCGTTCGGCCAGTTGTCCGACGGCGCGATCGCCCAACTCGACCACTGGTCCGCCGCCGTCGCGGCCGGCGGGATCGATCACGGCTTTCGCGCCGATCGGCAGCTCGCGCCGCGCGCCGGCGTCAATCACTGTCAGCAGCGCGGCCGGCCGATTGCGCTCAGCCGACTCCGCCAGCCGGCGCGCAACCGGCAGATCGCGCGGCGACCACAGATCGATAAAGACGTCCATAATTCCGCCGCAGGTGCCGATATCCTGCTGATCGAAATCGCCCGTCAAATCGACTTCGGCGAGCCGCGCGCCGGCGCCTTCGTCGAGCATCAGGCGCGCCTTGCGAAAAACTTCGGCCTCGCCGCATCCACCGCCGATCGTGCCGAATTGGCCGTCGTTCCGGATCAGCATCTTGGCGCCGACCTCGCGCGGGGTCGAACCGCGGACGTTGATAACGGTGGCGAGCGCGAATTGACGTTCGCGCTCCAGCGTGCGCACGGCTTCGGACCAGATTTGATCGACTCCCGGCATTGAGGGCGACTCCGGCGGCGGCGCTGCGAAATGACCGCGCCAGCTTAACGAATTTCCGGCGGCCGTGCGTCCCGTCGCATCGCGAGCGCGGCGCAACCGCAGTCATCGATTATTTTGGCCTGAATGGGCGCGCCAATTCCAGCGGGCGGCGCGAGCGCCGGTCGCGATGCGGAGCGAGGCGGGACCAGCGTCGCGATCGATCAGCCCGAACGGTCCTGACCGGTCGCGACGGACTCGCCCGCCGCGGCGCGGCGGCGGCCGCCCTCCTCCGCCAGACCGTAACGCGCAAGCATCCGGTAGAGCGTCGAACGGGAGACGCCGAGCAGGTCGGCGGCGCGGCGGCGATTTCCTTCGGTCTCCTCGAGCGAGCGCATCAGGGTGCGCTTGATCACTTCGTCGAGCAGCAGCGGGGCGTCGGCTCCAGGGCGCACGATTGCGGTCGGCCGGCGAGCGATATCGTCCAGTATGGATGGATCGGCGGCGCCGGCGAGCGCGGGAGCCGACGCGGCGGCGGCCTCCGGGCGTGAGCGCAACAGATGTTCCGGCAGGGCGGCGAGATCGATCCGGTCGCTATCGGTGAGCATGGCGGCGGACTGCATGGCGTGGGCGAATTCGCGCACGTTGCCGGGCCAGTCGTAGGCGCGCAGGGCGGCCATGGCGCGGCGCGAAATATGGGCGATCCGTTTGCCGAACAGACGGTTGTAA
>JAJXYM010000054.1 GCA_021780585.1 Deltaproteobacteria bacterium | reverse complement strand
CCCACCCGTGGCGCGCGGCCTCGCCGTCTTCCCGCTACCGAGCTTCCGCTGAGCGGTCCCGCGATGTTCCTCGGCTTGCGCCAACGCCCTTCCATAGAGCCGCCAAAATCGACTGTTTTGCGAGAAAGCCACGACTTCGAGATCCGCGTCGGTTAAGGGCATCAGCACAGCGCAGGCGCGACCGTTTTTAGTAATCAATAGCGGTCCTTCCTTGGCCAGTCGGCTCACGATTTTATTCAGTTGAGTCTTGACGGCCCTGATGCTGTCGATTCGCATAAAATCGGGCTCAAGTCATATTTGCCTTTCGAAAATTGCCGCTTTCCCGGTCAAGGAAGACGATGGGGACGCGCCGCCCCACTCTGTGGCGGAATTTCCTCTTATGCGACCTCTCGACCATGCGCGCGTTCCACCACTTCGAGGCCCGCAAAATACGCGCCACAAAATATAGCCCGGCGGCGCGCCGATCGCCGCCCGAAGTTTCCCGATCGTGGCGCATTTGGCGACATTCGTCTGTATCCAAAGGAAAAGGTTGAATTTCACGAGACCTCGATTGAGACCTCGCTTCCAGCCTCTGATTGGTACGCCTGATGCTACGAAATATTTATTCAGAGAAATCGGGAGGAGCCGAAGCATGAAAGCGGAACGATCAGCGACGTTGGAAAGACGGTGCCGGCTGCTGCGACCGATTCGTGATCGTCAGGGCCGACCCCATTTCGACGAGACCCCGCTAATCCTGCGCGAAATCGATAATGTCGGCCGTCACATCCTGCTCGTCGAGTTCGCGGACGGATCGAGCACGTTCGTTTTTCCCGACGAAATTGAATCGTGCGACGCGCAATCGGCCGGATGGAGCCATTGACCCTCGCGCCCGTCGGTCGATGCGCCGCTTCGCCGCGGGGAGCGGCGGCCGAGCGCTTATTTCCAGATATCGCCGGGAACGCCTTTGCGCTACGCTGAAGCGCGGCGATGCACGAACTGGCGATTGCACGCGATCTTCTGAAGACCATCGAGCGCACGCTTGGGTCGGATCAAGCCCGGGTGTTGCGAATCGATCTCAGCGTTGGATCGGCCTCGGGAATCGCTTCGGAATCGTTGCGGTTCGTGTTCGGCATCCTTGCCGAAGGGACCAGAGCGGAGGGCGCCGAACTCTCGATCGCCACCACGCCCGCGCGCGGACGTTGCGTGGGTTGCGGCATGCTCTTTGAGTTCGAGGGCATGATCGGCGTCTGTCCCGGCTGCGGAAGGCTGGGCGGAGAGCTGCTGTCGGGCGACGAGATGGCGCTGCGGGCGATCGAGGTGGCCGATGTGTGACACATGCGGTTGTGGGACTCCATCGCGCCGGACGATCGAAGTGAACGAGCGGCTGCTGGCGTCGAACGCGACCGCCGCGACCCATAATCGCGATCATTTCGCTGCGCGGCAAATCTTCACGATCAATCTGATGGGCGCTCCGGGCGCCGGGAAAACGGCGCTCCTGGAGGCGACGATCCGGAACTGGCGCGACGTGAGCCGCGTCAGCGTGATCGAGGGCGATCAGGCGACCGAGCGAGACAGCGCGCGCGTGCGCGCGGCCGGCGCGACCGCATATCAGGTCGAAACCGGCCTGGGCTGCCATCTCGACGCCGCCCAGATTCACCGCGCGCTGCATCGCATGGAGCTGGCTCGCGGCGACCTGCTCTTCATCGAGAACGTGGGCAACCTCGTATGCCCGGCGCTTTTCGATCTCGGTGAACGCCTGCGAATAGTCGTGACCAGCCCCACCGAGGGGGTCGACAAGCCGCTCAAATATCCGCCGATGTTCCGCGCGGCGGACATCGTGGCGCTCAACAAGTGCGACTTGCTGGCGCATCTTACCTTCCCACTGGACGAGTGGACTGATTACGTCATGGCGACCAATCCGCGCGCGCTGATAGTCAAGACCTCCGCCGTCAGCGGCTTCGGCATCGACCGATGGCTTGCGGAAATTCTGCAACGTCGGCGGGCGTTCCTTGAGCGGCATTCAGAATGATCCAGACGATGCATATGCCCAAGGCCGGTCTCGAGCATCTGATAACGATCCTGAGGCGCGACGGCTACAGGGTATTGGGTCCCGTCGCGCGCGACGGTGCGGTCGCGTTCGACGAGCTCCGGACCAGCTCCGATCTGCCAATTGGAATGCGCGAGGCGCAAGAGGCCGGTCGTTACCGGCTCGTGCCCGGAATCGCCGGGGAGATTTTCGGCGTGGTCAACGGCGCCGGTTCGCTCAAGCCCTATTTTTTCGCGCCCGACGAGACATTGCTCGAAGTGCGGCGCGAGCGACGCGGTTTCAAAGTCAGCGAAGTCGCGCCCGCGCCGCCGCCGCATGCGTTCCTGGGCGTGCGCGCCTGCGACCTTGCGGCGCTCGCGATTCAGGATCGCATTTTTCTGCATGACCACTTTCGCGATACGCATTACGAAGTACGGCGCAAAGACGCTTTCTTCGTCGCGGTCAACTGTACTCGCTCGGCGCCGACCTGCTTCTGCGTTTCGATGAAAACCGGACCGGAGGCGACCGCCGGTTTCGATCTTTCCCTGACCGAACTGCCCGATGGCTTCGTGGCGCGCAGCGGCTCGCCCGCCGGCGAGGCGATGATCGTGAAGCTTGGACTGAGCCCGGCGCCGGGCGATCAGGAGGCCGCCGCGCGGGCGCGCATCGATGAATGCGCCGCGGGCATGCGCCGGCGCCTCGATACCTCCGATCTGCCGCGGCTGCTCTACGACGAGGCTGAGAATCCGCGCTGGCGGGAGGTCGCGTCGCGATGTCTCTCGTGCGCCAATTGCACAATGGTTTGTCCGACCTGCTTCTGCCATACCGTCGTCGATCAGGAGGAGCTCGACGGCAACATGAGCCGGCGCGTCCGGCAGTGGGACTCCTGCTTCTCCCTCGACCACGCGCACATTCACGGAATCAACTTTCGCCCCAAAATCAGCGACCGTTACCGCCAATGGTTGACCCACAAGCTCGCTTCATGGATCGATCAGTTCGGTTCATCCGGATGCGTCGGATGCGGACGATGTATCACGTGGTGTCCAGTGGGTATCGATTTGACTGAGGAGGTCGCCGCGATCCGCGCCGATGCGGGCAAAAGGTGATATGCCCACTCCCTATATGACGCATCCCGCGCGGATTATCGCGCGCCGAACCGAAACCGCGGGCATCCACACGTTCACGATGCGCTTCGTCGATCGCGCCGTCCGCGATACGTATCGTTTCAGGGCCGGCCAGTTCAATATGCTCTACGCGTACGGCGTGGGCGAGGTTGCGATATCGATCGTTTCCGACCCCGCCGATCCGGGAACGCTGGAACATACCATCCGGATCGCCGGGCGGGCCACGGGCGTGATGGCGAAATGGGACGTGGGCGACGTGGTGGGCGTGCGCGGTCCGTACGGAAACGGCTGGCCGGTCGAACAGGCCCGCGGCCGCGACATCGTGATTATCACCGGCGGTCTGGGCTGCGCTCCCGTCGTCGGGCTTATCAATTATATTTTCCGCCGCCGCGACCAGTACGGCGAACTGCATATCCTGCACGGCGTGAAAACGCCCAACGATCTATTGTACCGCGAGCGCTTCGACCAATGGCGCCGTGAGCCGCGCACCAGGGTCTACCTGACCACCGACCATCCGGACAAAAGCTGGCATTACCGGATCGGCGTGGTGACCGAGCTTTTCGACGAACTGGGCGCGCCGCCGTCCTCCGTCGCGATGATGTGCGGACCGGAGGTGATGATGCGGCTCGCGGCGCGTTCCCTGCGCGACAAAGGGATCGACGAAAACGCCATATTCCTTTCGATGGAGCGGCGGATGGAGTGCGCGGTCGGGCTGTGCGGCCATTGCCAGTATCGCGAGCGTTTCGTGTGCAAGGATGGACCGGTGTTTTCATATCGCGCCCTGAAGGAACTGATGCGGGTGTCCGGTCTATGAAGCCCCGCGTCGCGGTATTCAAGTTCGCCTCGTGCGACGGCTGCCAGTTGCAGTTCCTGAACGCCGAGGACGAACTGCTCAGACTCGCCGGGCAAGTGGATTTCGCCTATTTCCCCGAGGCGCGCAGCCGCGCGCTCGAGGGGCCTTACGATATCGCCTTCGTGGAAGGCAGCGTCACCACGCCCGCCGACGCGCGGCGCATTATCGAGGTGCGCGAGGAGAGCCGCTATCTGATCACGATCGGCGCCTGCGCGACGGCCGGCGGGATTCAGGCCTTGCGCAACTGGGCCGATATCGAGCAATACCGGCGCGCGGTCTATCCGAGCCCGGAATTCATCTCGACGCTTTCGACTTCGACGCCGATCTCGGAGCACGTTCGCGTCGACTTTGAAATCTGGGGCTGCCCGATCGACAAATACCAACTCCTCGCCGTGACGCGCTCGCTGCTCTCCGGCGCGCAACCGGTTTTGCCGGCGCACAGCGTATGTATCGAATGCAAGCGGCGCGGCAATGTCTGCGTGGTCGTGGCGCGCGGCGAGCCCTGCCTCGGTCCGGTCACGCGCACCGGATGCGGCGCGCTGTGTCCCTCCTTCAACCGCGGATGCTACGGATGTTTCGGACCGGCCAACGCCCACAATATGGAAGCGTTCGCCCGGCTGCTGGCCGATCAGGGCGTTACCGGCGACGAAGCGATGCGCCGCCTGCGTGGAATCAACGGTTACGTGCGCCCGTGGCGGGAGACCGCGGATGCCCTCGCGGAAAAAAAGTAGAACGATCCGGGTCAACTATCTGACCCGCGCGGAGGGCGAAGCCGCCTTGCGCATCAGCATGCGCGACGGCGAGCTGGTCGATCTGCGGCTGGAGATCTTCGAGCCGCCGCGTTTTTTCGAGGCGTTCCTGCGCGGGCGCGAATCGCGCGAGGCGCCGGACCTCACCGCCCGCATCTGCGGCATCTGTCCGGTCGCCTACCAGATGAGCACGGTCCACGCCTTCGAACAATCATATGGAATTACTATCGATCCCGCCGTGCGCGAGCTGCGCAGATTGTATATGTGCGGAGAGTGGATCGAGAGTCATGCTCTGCATATCCATATGCTGGCGGCCCCGGACTACCTCGGATGCGACAGTATCCTGACGATGGCTGAAAAGAACCGCGAAGCGGTCGAGCGCGGTCTGAGAATCAAGCAGGTCGGCAACGCGATTGTCGCGGCTCTGGGCGGCCGCTCGGTGCATCCCGTCGGCGCCTGCATCGGCGGCTTCACCCGCGCGCCCGGCCGGGAGCGACTGTCCGGCTTGCGCGAGCGACTGCTGCGCGTGCGCGACGACGCGGTCGAGTGCGCGCGATGGGTTGCGCGCTTCGATCTGCCTGTGGCGAATCGTGATATCGAATTCGTCTCACTGCGGCATCCGGACGAATATCCAATGAACGAAGGGCGAATCGTTTCCAGCAAGGGCGTCGACGCGGCGGCCGAAGATTTCGAAGACTGCTTCGAAGAGCATCAGGTTCCCTATTCCAACGCGTTGCATTGTAAGGTGAAGGGTCGCGGACCGTATTTCCTCGGGCCGCTCGCGCGAATCAACCTGAATTTCGATCGGTTGGGACCCGGCGCCGCCGCTATCGCGCGCGAAACCGGAATTTCGTGGCCCAGTTCGAATCCCTATGCCAGCATCGTGGCCCGCGCGCTGGAAATACTCTATGCGGTCGACGAGGCGGTACGGGTGATCGATGCGTATCGGCCGCCCGACCCGCCCGCGGCTCCATTTTCGGTGCGCGCCGGCGTCGGCCGCGCGATCACCGAAGCGCCGCGCGGATCGTTGTATCACGCTTTCGAAACCGACGATCGCGGCTTGATCCGCGCGGCGCGCATTGTCCCGCCGACCGCGCAGAATCAGGCGCGAATCGAGGCCGATCTGCGCGAACTGGCCCCCGAGCTCGCGCGGCATCCGCAAGCCGCGGCGACCCGGATCTGTGAAATGGCGATACGCAACTACGATCCGTGTATCTCGTGTTCGACGCATTTTCTCAAGCTCGAGATCGAGAGCCATTGATTCGCATCATCGGCATCGGCAGTCCGTTTGGCGACGACGCGGTCGGGCTGGAGGTCGCGAAAATACTGGCCGCGAGCGCGCCGCCGAATTGCGAAGTCATTGCCGCCGATCGGCCGGGCGCGACGCTGATCGAATTGCTGGACGGCGCCGACGCCGCGATTCTGATCGACGCGGCCCGCTCGGGGGCGTCGCCGGGCGTGGTCCATGAGCTCGGGTTCGACGAGCTCGAGCGCTGCGCGATTCGCTTCGTATCGTCGCACGAACTCGATGTAATCGCGGCGGTGCGGCTTGCCCGCAAGCTCGGACGCGCGCCGCTCCGCGGCCGGATAATCGGCCTCGAAATCGCCACGGCGCCGCGCGACCGTCTGTGCGGACTCAGCGCCGGCGCGCGTCGGGCGATCGGTCGCGTGGTTGAGCGAGTGCGGTCGTGCGCCGCAAAATTCGACGATCGGGAACGCGCTCGGCTGGTCGTCGCGGGGACGGTGCAAGGGGTCGGGATGCGGCCGTTTGTGTGGCGGCTGGCGCAATCGATGCGCTTGTCGGGTTTCGTGCGTAATACTCACTCGGGCGTCGAAATCGAGGCTGAGGGAAGCCGTGGGCGATTGGACGAATTTCGCCGCCGCCTGATGAACGAGTCGCCGGCCGCCGCGACGATAGAGAGTATCGAAGTATTCGCATTACCGGTTGCTGATGCGAATGAGAACGAGTTCCGCGCGATGCCGAGCGAACGCGGGACGACTACGACCACGATTCCCCCCGACCTTGCCGTCTGCGCCGAATGCGTGGGTGAAATCCTCGACCCGGCCGGCCGGCGCTATCGCTATCCTTTCACCAACTGCACCGCATGCGGCCCGCGCTTCACCGTCGCCCGGGCGCTGCCGTACGATCGCGCGGCCACCACGCTGTCGGGATTTCCGCTGTGCGACGATTGCGCGCGCGAGTATGAGGATCCCGCGAACCGCCGCTTTCGCGCCGAGCCGATCGCGTGTCCGGCATGCGGTCCGCGGGCGTGGCTCGAGAGCGCCGGACCCGGCGCGCGGAACGGCTCCGGCGGCGGGGATTGCATCGCCCGCGCCGCCGCGATTTTGCGCGCCGGCGGCGTCGTCGCCGTTCAGGGCGTCGGCGGCGTCCATCTGGCGTGCGACGCGAGCGACGCAACGGCGGTCGCACGGCTGCGCGCGATCAAAAGGCGTCCCCGCAAACCGCTCGCCGTGATGGTCGACTCGATCGCGTCGGCGCGGCGACTCGCAATCGTCTCCGACAACGAAGCGGCTTTGCTCTCCGCTCCCGCGGCGCCGATCGTTTTGCTGCGCAAACTCGCCGGAACGGAACTCGCATCCTCGATCGCGCCGGGCAACGATCACGTCGGAATCATGATTGCGTACTCGCCGATGCATTATTTGCTGCTTCGCGATGCGGCGCGCGCAATCGTGATGACCAGCGCCAACCGGCCCGGAGAGCCGCTGGCGCGCGACGGCGACGAGGCGCGGTCCGTCTTCGCCGGCCAGGTGGACGCGCTGCTGTTGCACGATCGGCCAATTCATCAGCGTTGCGACGACGGCGTCTGGATGGTCGGCGCGAAAGGCCCGCGGCCGATTCGCCTTGGTCGCGGAGACACGCCCCGTTCGATCACGGTTCCGATGGTCGCAAAGGCGCCGATTCTCGCCGTCGGCGGCGATATCAAGAACAGCTTCTGTATCCTGGCGAAACGTAGCGCAATGATTAGTCAGTATATCGGCGCGCTGGAGAATATAGCCACTCAGGATCACTTCCGCGAATCGCTGGATAAATGGATTGCTCTGAGCGGCGTCAAACCCGTCGTGGGAGTTCATGATCTTCATCCGCAATCCGTCACGCGCGAGATCGTCGCGCGGCTCGGCCTGAAGGCCGTCGGCGTGCAACATCATCACGCGCATATCGCCTCGTGCCTTGCCGAGCACGGGCGGCGGGAGGCCACGATCGGAATCGCGTTCGACGGATCCGGCTACGGCGCGGATGGCGCCATTTGGGGCGGCGAGGCGATGATCGCCGACTTTGCTGGTTTTCGCCGGCTTTCGCATCTGCAATACCTGCCGCTCGCCGGCGGCGACGCGGCCGTGCGCCATCCCGCGCGGATCGCCGCGGCCTTTCTGATCGCGCTGTTCGGCGCGAAGTTTGACGATCGGATCCGGCGGCTTGTGGGCGACGGCAAAGCGCGCATACTCGCAACGATGGTCGAGCGTGGCGTCAATACTTTTCCGACCTCGAGTTGCGGACGTTTGTTTGACGCGGTCGCGGCGCTGCTCGGCGTGTGCGGCGAATCCACCTACGAGGCGCAAGCGGCGCTCGAGCTCGAAACCCTCGCGCGCGCCGCGCCGCCCGCAAATCGCATCTATCCGTTCCCAATCCGCGACGGCGTCGTGCGCACCGGAGAAATACTTGCCGCGATTATCGACGACCTGGACGGCGGGATGCCCGCGGCGCAAATCGCCCGCGCGTTTCACGACACCATGGCTGAAGTGGTCGCGCGGATGGCCGCCGGCGCGCGCGCCAGCAGCGGAATCGGCGTGGTCGCGTTGAGCGGCGGATGTTTTCAAAACCGCCTGCTGCTTGCCGCGTCGATCGATCGATTGGAAAGAAATGGATTCGCGGTCCTGGTTCATCGGCGGGCGCCCGCCAACGACGGCGGCCTGGCGCTGGGACAGGCGGTTATCGCGGCGGTTCGCCTGGACCGCGAACGATCGGGAGATTCGTCATGTGCCTCGGAATTCCGGGACGTATAGTCGCAATCGTCGACGATCAGGGCCTGCGCATGGGCGCCGTCGATTTTGGCGGCGTCACCCGCAAGACCTGCCTCGCCTATGTTCCCGACGCGGGCGTTGACGACTATGTGATCGTGCACGCGGGCTTCGCGATCAGCGTCGTGGACGCCGACGAAGCCGCACGCACCCTTGAATTGGTCGAGGAAATCGAAACGCGGCTCGCCCGGGAGGAGGAAGAGCCGTGAAGTTCATCGACGAATTTCGCGACGCCGCCGCGGTACGCGCGTTGCTCGACAGAATTCGCACCGCGATCACCCGGCCATGGACGATCATGGAGGTATGCGGCGGGCAGACGCATACCATCGTTCGCTACGGACTCGATGAGTTGCTGCCGCGCGAAGTCGCTCTCGTGCATGGTCCCGGATGCCCGGTGTGCGTCACGCCGATCGAGATGATCGATCTCGCGATCGAGTTGGCGCGGCGGCCCGGCATTATACTTTGTTCGTTTGGCGACATGCTCCGCGTGCCCGGCTCCGCGGCCGATCTGTTCGACGCGCGCGCGGCGGGAGCCGACGTGCGCATTGTCTATTCGCCGCTCGACGCGCTCGCGCTGGCGTGCCGCGAACCGTCGCGTGAAGTCGTTTTCTTCGCGGTTGGTTTCGAAACCACCGCGCCAACCACCGCGATGGCGGCGTATCAGGCGATGCGGCTCAAGGTTCCGAACTTCTCCGTGATTTCGGCGCACGTTCGCGTTCCGCCCGCGATCGAAGCGATTCTCTCCTCGCCCGATAATCGCGTTCAGGGCTTTCTCGCGGCGGGCCACGTATGCACGATCATGGGAATCGACGAATACCGGCCGCTGGTCGAAAGATTCCGCGTGCCGATAGTCGTGACCGGCTTCGAACCCGTCGATCTGCTGCAGGGCGTCGCGATGTGCGTGGCGCAACTCGAACAAGGTCGCGCCGAAGTCGAAAATCAATATGCCCGATCGGTCCGCAAGGACGGCAACCTCGCGGCCCGACGACTCCTCGAGCAGGTTTTCACCGTGGTCGATCGGCGCTGGCGCGGACTCGCTACATTGCCGAACAGCGCGCTCGCCTTGAACGATCGCTACGCGGCGTACGACGCGATCCGCCGCTTCGGCCTGACCCGCCCGATCGCGAGCGAACCGCCCGAATGTCGCGCCGGCGACGTGCTGCGCGGTCTGCTCAAACCTCCCGTATGCCCATCCTTCGGCAAGTCATGCACGCCGGATCGGCCGCTGGGCGCGCCGATGGTTTCCGCGGAAGGCGCCTGCGCGGCATATTTCCACGCCGGAAGGCTCGCGATCGGATCGGCGGAGGCGAAATGAGCGGCTCCAACCGCAATTCCTTTCCGCCGTCGCTCAATTGTCCGGCGCCGTCGCCCAAACGCGAAGTTATCGTACTCGGGCACGGCGGCGGCGGCCGGCTGACCGCCGATCTCGTGAGCCAGGTCTTCCTGCCCGCGCTTTCGAATCCGGTTCTCGACCGGCTCAACGACAGCGCGGAGCTGAAGCTCGGCTCGCGCCAGATCCTCTTCACCACCGACGCCTTTGTCGTGAGTCCGCTGCGCTTCCCCGGCGGCGATATCGGATCGCTTGCGGTCCACGGCACGATCAACGACTTGGCCGTGGCGGGCGGCCAGCCGCTCGGAATCTCGGCGGCATTCATCCTGGAGGAGGGATTTCCCATCGCGGAACTTCGCTCCATCGTCCAATCGATGCGCGCCGCGGCGGATCAAGCCGCCGTCAGCGTGATTGCGGCCGATACGAAGGTCGTCGAGCATGGCAAGGCGGACGGCCTTTTTATCACGACCAGCGGTATTGGCCTGGCGCCCGCCGGGTTGGGACTTGGGTTTGATCGGGTTCGCGCCGGCGACGCGGTGTTGGTCAGCGGTCCCGTCGGCGACCATGGCGTCGCCGTGATGGCGGCGCGCGAGGGCCTCGAGTTCGAAACCACCGTGGTCAGCGACAGCGCGCCCCTGCATGGCCTCGTGTCATCGATGCTGCGGGGCGGCGGCGCCATCCGCTGCATGCGCGATCCGACCCGCGGCGGCGTCGCCACCGTAGTCAACGAACTGGCGAAAAGCGCCGGCGCGGAGATTGTGATCGAGGAAACCTCGGTCCCCGTGCGCGACGGCGTCCGCGCGGCGTGTGAAATCCTCGGCCTCGATCCGCTTTACGTCGCCTGCGAGGGCCGGTTGGTCGCGATCGTCGCCGGGGCGGACGCGGACCGGGTGCTGGCCGCGATGCGGCGTCATCCGCTGGGCGAGGGCGCCTGCCGGATCGGCGCTGTCGCCGAAATCGGTAATCCGCGCGTCTTGCTGCGCACCGCGTTCGGCGCTATCCGCGCGCTCGATTTGCTCGCCGGCGCCCAACTCCCGCGCATCTGCTGACGCCGCCGCCACGTCGTCGCCCCCGATATCCGCTTCGCGTGCGCCTGGAGAACCTTCGCACAGGTCAGGCCGTCATTCTGAACGGAGTCCGCGCAGCGAAGAATCCTGGAATTCTTTGCCGCGCTCAGAACGGCAGGGCGAGTCTCACGCAGAGCTTCCCAAGGGCATGGGATCGCGCCAGCCGCGGGTTGGCGCGCTGTTCAAGTGTCGAGGAAGATTGGAGATTCTGTGGTTGCGGGGAGAGGATTTGAACCTCTGACCTCCGGGTTATGAGCCCGGCGAGCTACCAGACTGCTCCACCCCGCGCGGCGCATACTAGCGGCCCCCCAAACGCCAGGTCAATACGGCTCCCCGAGATTCGCCGCCGCCGCGCCCGCCCGGACGACCCGCAATTCCCCATAAAACGTCCGCGCGACCGCGATAATGACGTTGATTCGCGGATCTGCGGCATGGTGAATTTTTAGCGATCCGCTTGACTTGGGCGCTGCGCTCAAATTACGTGAATTGGCATGGCGCCATCAGAGAATGCGCTGATTGGCCATCCGTTGGGAGCGGCCATGCTCAACACCAAGGTGCTGGTGCTGAATCGCTCCTATCTGCCGGTACATGTCACCTCGGTCAAACGCGCCTTCGCGCTGCTCTATCAGGGGGTCGCGCGGGCGGTTGACGAACAATATCGCATCTTCGATTTCGACACCTGGCGCGCGCTTGCGATCGAAACCCATCATGAGCGCGTTGGCGTAATCGGCGGCTTTATCCGCGTGCCGCGCGTACTCCTGCTGACCGCCTACGAACGCGTGCCCAAGCGTCACGTGCGTTTCTCGCGCTTCAATATCTACGCGCGCGACAACAACACCTGCCAATACTGCGACCGCCGCCTGCCCCGCACCGACCTCAATCTCGATCACGTGATTCCGCGCTCGCGCGGCGGCATGTCGACCTGGGAGAACGTCGTTTGCTCGTGCCATCATTGCAACCGGCGCAAGGGCGGGCGCACGCCGGAGGAGGCCGCGATGCCGCTGGTGCGCAAGCCCGTGCGGCCGCAATGGACCCCCTTCAGCACCGAGATGTTTAGCCTCAAGCGCTACCGTGAGTGGATGCCGTTCCTGACCACGGTCGACGCGGCATACTGGAACGCCGAACTCCTCAAGGACTGAACCCCGCCGGATCCGTCCGGGACGCGGCCGCGCCCGGCGGAGTCCGCAGGCCTTGCGCCGTCGCGCCGGCTATCCGGTTGGCTTTGCCACCCCTATGGCGTAAATTTGACGAAAATGAATCAACAGGCTCCGATGCCACATCATGATGGGCCTGTGGAAGCGTATCGGGGCGACCGGTTGGGCGTCTATTGACCCGCGCACATCGCGGTAGGATATCCTCGAAGGGGTTGCGGCGGCGGAGGCGGTATGCGGCTCAAAAGCCTTGATGTAATCGGCTTTAAATCCTTTCTCGATCCGACCGTGATCAGTTTCAGCCCCGGCGTGACCGCCGTGGTCGGGCCCAACGGATGCGGCAAGTCGAACGTGGTCGACGCGATCCGCTGGGTGCTGGGCGAACAGGCTCCGTCGCGCCTGCGCGGTAAAAGCGCCGAAGACCTGATTTACGCCGGCAACGACTCCAATCCCGCCGCCGGGATGGCCGAGGTTACGCTGCTGCTCGAGGCCGAGGAGGAATCCGCGCTGCCGGAACCGTACGCCGCGCTGAGCGAAGTCGCCGTCACCCGCCGGGTCTATCGCTCGGGCGATTCCGAATATCTGCTCAACCGGATTCCCTGCCGGCTCAAGGACATCACCGAGTTTTTCATGGCCGCGCAAATCCACAGCCGCGGCTACGCGTTGATCGAGCAGGGCCGGATTGAGGAGATTATCCAGGCCAAGCCGATGGAATTGCGCACGATGGTCGAGGAGGCGGCCGGCCTGTCGCTGTTCAAGGGGCGGCGCGAAATCAGCGAGCGCAAGCTCGAACGGGTGCGCGAGAATCTGGCCCGCGTCGATGACGTGCTCAAGGAGATCGATCGGCAGCTTAATTTCGCCCGCCGCCAGGCGAAAAAGGCCGAGGCCTACAAGGCGATTCGCGCCGAATTAGGCGCGCTCGAACGGCTCGGCGCGGGCCGGCGCCTGCTCGAATTGCGCGTCGAGCTGGCCGCCGCCGCGGCGCGCGAACTCGAACTGCGCGAAGCCGCCGCCTCGGCCCGCGGCGCGATCGGCGAAACCGAAGCGGTCGCCGAACAGGCCGGCGCGGCCCTCGCCGCCGCGCGCGACGAGCTGGCCGCCAGCCGTCGCGAACGCGAAAATCTGCGCGCCGCGTTCAATGAACGCGCCCGCACGCGCGAGTTTCTCGCCCGCCGGCTCGAGGCGATCGCCCTGCTCGAACCCGACCTTGAGCGTCGCCTCGCCGAACTTGACCTTCGCGCGACCCAGGCGCGCGCGGCCCGCGCCGAGGCTGGCGCCCGGCTGGCCCGCGAGTTAAACGGCCGCGACGACGATCTGGGCGAATCCGCCCTGGCCGCGATGCGCACGGAGCATCAGGGGGCGGAGCGCTTGCGTCGCGAGAGCGAACGCCAAATTGAGGAATGCAAGGACGAGCTTAGCGAGGTCGTGCGCGAGGCCGCCGTGACTCGCGGCCGGCTCGGTGATCTGTCCGGTGAACGCGCCGAGCTCGAACGTAAACTGGCTTTGGCCGCCGCCGAATTGCCGGCGCTGCGCGCCGCGCTCGCCGCGGCCCGGGCCGACCTGGCGCAGACGGAAATGGCGCTTCAGGCCGCGCGCGACGAGGCGACGCGGCGGGAAGAGGTCGGTCGCGCCGCCGCTGAAGCGGAGGTCGCGGCGCGCGCCGCACTCGACCATCAGGCGGGCCGACTCGCCGCCGCCGCTGAGGAGTTGACCGCCGCGACCGCCCGCGCCCAGCGTATTATGCCCAACGGCGCCGGCGAACGGCTGCGCGGCGTGCTCGAATCGCTCAACGGCGATCGTCCGGCCGCCGACCCGGCGATGCTGCTTGAGGTGGTCAAGGCGCCGCCGGCGCTCGAACCGGCGCTGCGCGCCGTGCTGGGCGAACAGATCGACGCGGTGATCGTCGAATCGCCGGGCTTCGCGCTGCGCGCGATCGAAATCCTCAAACAGCGTCAGGGCGGGCGGCTGAGCTTCATTCCGGCCGCGGTCGCGCCCGGCGCGGTCCATCCGGCGATCGACGCCCCCGGCATCACCGGCCGCCTGATCGATTTGGTCGAGGTCGAACCGCAATATCAGGGGCTGGCCGAGGCGCTGATGGGCCATGTGATGGTCGCGGAGGATCTCGCCGCGGCGCTGGCGGCGTCGCATCTGAACGGCGCCGGCGCGATGTTCGTCACGCGCGAGGGCGACCTGCTGTGGCCCGAGCGGATGATCGCGGGCGGTAGCGGCGCGAGCGCGGCCGACGGCTTTCTGGATTGGCATAGCGGGGCGCGCTCGGTCGAAGCCGCGCGTAATGCCGCCGAAGCGGCCCGCGCCGAGCATCAGGCGTTGGCGGAGCGGCTTGATGCCGCCCGCGCGGTGAATCGCGCGGCCCGCGCCGCACTGGAGGCGACGCGCGCGCAAATTCAGGCGGCCGAACGCGCGGCGGGCGAGGCCCGCGCCGCGATCGCGCGCGCCGAACAACGGATCGCGCTGGCCGAGGCCGGCCACGCCGCCGCCGAACGCCGGGTCGCGGAAATCGCCGCGACGGCGGCCGGGTCAAATGCCCGGATGGAGGAATTGGCGCTGCTCGAACAGGCGGCGCGCGCCCGCCTTGCCGCGGCGGCGGCGGAATTGGCCGAACGCAAGTCCGCGGCGGAGCGGATGGCCGAAGCGATGCTTGCGGCGGGCGCGAAGATCGAAGCGCGCAAGGCCGCGATCGGCAGGCTCGAGCAGGAGCTGCGCCATCAGCGGCGAATCGCCGACGAGCTCGACGCGCAGATCGCGCAGAACCTCGGGGCGCGCGAACGCGCCCGCGCCGAGCGCGTCGAATTCCAGAGTGAAATCGAAAAGCTCGCCGCCCAGGACGCCGACGCGGCGATCCGCCGCGACGAGCTGGAGACGGCGGTCGCCGCGCTCGCCGATCAGGCCGCCGCGCGCGAAGCCGAACTTGATTCGGCTCGCGTGGCGCTGAACGCCGCCCGCGCCCAGCTCGAGCGGCTCGAGGCCGAGACCGTTGAATGCGGTCTCAGGCGCGAACGCGCACGCACGCTGACCGAGGAGCTCGAACGCGGTTTCGCCGAGAAGTTCGGCTCCGCCTTCGACGCCGCCGCCGGCGAAATCGAAACCGCGCTGGCCGGGCGCGATCCCGCCGCCGACGAAACGCGGCTCGGCGAACTGCGCGCGCGCGCGGAAAAAATCGGCGAGGTCAACCTCGCGGCCGAGAGCGAGGTGTCCGAACTGGAGCAACGCGCGACCGCGCTTGCCGCCGAGCGCGCCGATCTGGAAGCGGCGGTCAACGACCTCACTCATACGATTCAGAAGCTGAATCGCGAGGCGCGCAAACGATTTGCCGAAACCTTCGCGGGCGCGGCGAAAAATTTCGAGGAGCTGTTCCCGAAATTGTTGCGCGGCGGCAAGGGCCGGCTCGAATTGACCGATCCCAACGACGTGCTCGAATCGGGCGTCAATATCCTCGTGCAGCCGGCCGGCAAAAAGGTCAAGGAGATCGGCTTGCTCTCGGGCGGCGAAAAGGCGTTGTCCGCGATGGCGCTGATCTTTTCGCTATTTCTGCTCAATCCGAGTCCGTTCTGCGTGATGGATGAGGTTGACGCGCCGCTCGACGAATTCAGCCTGGCCGCCTTCACCGGACTGGTGCGCGAACTCAAGCTGCGCTCGCAATTTATCGTGATTACGCATAACCAGCGCACCATGCAGAGCGCCGACCATATTCATGGCGTAACGATGGACCGGCCGGGCGTATCGCGGATTATCTCACTGACGATTCCCAACGCGGCGTAAGCCGGGACGCGCCCGGCGGCGGCGCGCGCGCGAGCGCGCGATGGGCCGGCCCGGAGGGGCGCGGCGAGCCGGCGTTTAAGATTTTTGCCGGCGCTGTTATTCTGAAGCGAATCGCGGACGCCGGGCGGCGGCCGCCGCTCCGATTCAGCGCGAAACGGCGAGCGGCGACCGGCGGATGGCGGCGCGGGCATCCATGAATCGAGGCCAAACGCCGTGCCGACGATCCATCTGAATCCGTTGCAACTGGCGATCGCGATCGCCGCCGCCGCA
Source organism: Deltaproteobacteria bacterium (assembly GCA_021780585.1). Classification (GTDB taxonomy): domain Bacteria; phylum Desulfobacterota; class Binatia; order Binatales; family Binataceae; genus JADMIL01. Next base: position 106 of record JAJXYM010000054.1, on the reverse strand, counting down.
CAATTGCCGCTGCTGGCGCTCGCCTTCCTGAGCGAATTCAGCGCGCGTAAGCGTCGGCCGCGTCGCGCCGTCGCGCCTGCCGCCGAACGCGCGGCCGCGCCGCGCC
>JAJXYM010000386.1 GCA_021780585.1 Deltaproteobacteria bacterium | reverse complement strand
GCCGCGAGTTCCGCCGCGAAGGGTTCCGCGATGAGCGTGCCGGTGGAGATGATACGGACGCCCTGGAGCGGTCCGAACGGTTCAGGCGTCAGCGCTTTCTCCGCCATCGTAAACCTCGTCTTCACGACCGGGTTCGGCCGCGGCCGGTGATGATGCCTCTTTTCGGGCCGGCGGGGCAACTGCGCCCGCGGCCGCATCGGCGCGGGAAGTTCAAAGCGCGCGCGGCGGGAGCTATCATGGCGAAGGGGCTATAATAGAGGCGGATCGATCGCGCTTATTGGCGATCGTCGAGAGGGCTTGCGCGAGGGTCAGTCACGGATGAACCGCTCCATCAATCAGCGCGAACTGATGTTCAAGGCGATGGCCGGCCTGCTGGGCGGCGCGATCGGATGGATACCGGTCGAAATCGTCAATCACGGCCATTCGCTGACCCAGGCCGAATCGGCGTGGCTGATTTACGGCAATCTGTTCGTGATGGCGATTCTTGCGGGCGTGATCGGCGGGCTGATCACCGCCTCCGACGACCAGTCGTTCACGATCACCGAGCCAATGAAACGGCGCGCCATCCGCGGCTTCATTATATGCTTTCTGCTCTCGATTCCGGCGACCTGGTTTTCGAACGTCGCCTTCAGCTCGATTCTGGAAGCGGGCGGATGGGTCGGTGGACAGCAGGGCGCGATCTTTTATCTGATCCTGGCGCGGCTGGTCGGATGGACCCTGATGGGCATGATGCTCGGCTTGGGCGTCGGCCTCGCCACGGGTTCGCTGCGCAACGCGCTCAAGGGCGCGGCCGGCGGATGGGTCGGAGGTTTCGCGGGGGGACTCGTCTTCGATCCGATCGGGATGCTGAGTTCGAGCGGGATGCTCTCGCGGTTAATCGGTTTCAGCGCGGTCGGCTTCGCGATCGGCCTGTTTATCGGCCTGGCGCATGAGTTGACCAAGACCGCCTGGCTGGTGGTCGAGGCGGGACGGCTGCGCGGCCGCCAATATCGAATCGATGGACCAACCGTAACGATCGGCCGGGCCGAGGAAAACGCGATCGGCCTGTTCGGCGATCCCGGCGTGCAGGCGCGCCACGCGGTCCTCGAACGCAAGGGCGAGCTCTGCACGATTCGCAATCTCGCCGTGCAGGCGGGTACGATCGTCAATGGCGCGCGAATCGAAACGGCGACGCTCAACGACGGCGACCGGATCCGTATGGGCGACTACGAGCTGAGCTTCCATGAACGGGTTGGCGCACATGGCGCGGTCGCGACCGTTCCGCCGCCGCGACCGCGGGCGGCGTCCGCGCCCGGCGTGACCGCGGCCGCCGCCCGCGAGGCCTTCCTGGAAGGCTCGAGCGGCGAACGCATCCGGCTCGCCGCCGCCGGCCGCATCAAGATTGGCCGCGCGCTCGACAACGACATCGTGATCGGCGACGCTTCGGTCTCGCGCCATCACGCGGCGATCGAAGCGAACGGCGGCGGTTTTCGCGTAATCGATTTGCACAGCCAGAACGGATGCTTCGTGAACGGCCAACGGATCAGCGAGGCGCCGCTGAGCGACGGCGCGGCGGTCAGATTCGGCGACGCCGCCTACATCTTCCATGGCTGACGCGGTAATCGAAAGAGCACGGTTCTGCTCGCAATGCGGCCGGCCGGTGACCGTTTCCGACGCCGTCTTCTGCAAGGATTGCGGCGCGCCGCTGGCCGGCACGGAATGGCTGAGCCGCAATATCACCTGGCGGCCGATGGTCGCGCTGTTGCTCAGCGTGATTCCGGGTCTCGGCCATATGTACAAAAATCAGCGGCGGGCGGCGCTGGTCTGGTTCGGCGTGGTCGCCCTGACCTACACCATGGCGGCGTCGTTGGGCTTTCTCCTCCATTCGATTTGCGCGTTGAACGCGGCGCTCTCCGGCGCGGTGCGCGAGGAGGCGTTCACGCGCCGGCGCGGTCCGCGCGTTCGCGGCGGAATTTCCGCGCTGGCGGGGCCACGGCCATGAGCGTTACGATCGATCGCGACGCATGATCGCACCCAAGACCATCGTCGGCGGACGCTATCGCGTCGTCAAATCGATCGGCGGCGGCGGCATGAAGCTGGTCTATCTGGCCGAGGATATGCGGCTGGCGGATCGCCGCTGCGCCCTGGCGGAGATGGTCGACAGCTTCACCAGTCCCGAGATGCAGCAGCAGGCGGTCGCGGCGTTCAATCGCGAGGCCGATATGCTCGCGCGGCTCGCCAACGAACATATTCCGCGCATCTTCGATCGCTTCAGCGACGCCAACCATCACTTCCTCGTGATGGAATATATCGACGGCGAGACGCTCGACGACGAATTGCGCCGCGCGGGCGGCAAGCTCGCGCCCAAGCGCGTGATCGAAATCGCCACGCAGATTCTCGACACGCTCGAATACCTGCACAACCTCGATCCGCCCGTCATCTATCGCGACCTGAAGCCGTCGAATGTGATGCTGACGGCCGAGGGGCAGGCCAAGCTGATCGACTTCGGCATCGCGCGCCATTTCGCGCCGCTCAGCAACGCGACCATGATCGGCACGCAGGGCTACGCGCCGCCGGAGCAGTATCGCGGCCGGGTCGAAACGCGATCCGACCTCTACGCGCTCGGCGCCACGATGCATCAGGCGCTATCGGGCCGCGATCCGGCGGCCGAGGCGCCCTTCAGCTTTCCGCCGCTGCGCAAGCTCTGCCCGGACCTGGATCCGACGCTCGCGGCGGTGGTCGATCAGGCGCTCGCCTACGACGTCGTCAATCGGATGCGCGACGCGGCCGAATTCAAACGTCGCCTGATCGATATCGGTCTCGGCGCCTCCGCCGCGAACGGTTCCGCGAGCGGATCGGCGCCGGCCGCGGGGCGCGCGCAACTGCCGCTGCCGCTCTCGGTCGCGCCGCCCACGCCCGCCGCGAATCCGGCTCCAGGCGCGGGTTCGACCGGCGCGGGCTCGGCCGCGGCGCCCGCGTCGGCAAGCTCGAAATCCGCCGCGAAGTCGTCCACGCCGGCTTCCGCGTCGGCGCAAACGGTCGTCGGCCTGACCAACGATATCCGCTGTCCGAGTTGCGCGCGCACGATCCCGGCCGACTCGCGTTTCTGTTCCTATTGCGCGGCGGAAGTCGGCGCGCTCGAACGTCCCTTCGAGCTCGGCGGCGCGGAGGATGCTATTACCCTGCCCTTGCCCGATCGCGACCACGGCGCGGATTGGTCCAACCGTCACGGCCATCATCGCCGCGCGCGCCATGCGGACCCGCTCGGCGCGCGGCGGCGTCGGAGCGTCCGCCAACGGCTGATCTTGATCGTCACGCTTTTCGTGATCGCCATGGGCGTTGCAAAATTTTTCCAGACCGTCGCGCAACCCGCCGCGGATGACGGCGGCGATTCCGGTTGGTCTTCACCGCCCGCCGCCGCGCCTTCCGGTGACGCCGGCGCGCCCGATCTGAGCGCGCCGCGCCTGACCGAATTGCGCAACGACCTCGACGCGGCCGGCTATCGGCAGGTACGGTTTCGCGTCGTCGGCGAAACGCTCGAACTCTACGGCGACGTTGACAGCGAATTCGATCGCCTCGAGGTGCAGACGATCGTGATTCGCTACACCGGCCTGTTCTTCCCGATCGATCATCTTAAGGTGCGCGAGGAATACGCCGCGCCCTGAGGCGCCGCGCGCTTTCCCTTCACGCCGCGCCCGTGTGAAAATCGTCCGCGATGCTGGTCGATTTGCATGTGCATACTCGCCTCTCCGCCGACTCCAACGCCACCGCCGGGCAATATCTGGAGGCGAACGCGCATGGCCCGCTCCGTCTTGGCGCGATCTGCCTCACCGAGCATCGCCTGTTCCCGACCGACGCGGAGCTTGACCGCGATTACGCGGAATTGTCGGAGCGTTACGGCGTCAGGCTGTTCAAGGGCGTCGAGGCGGACACCAACCTGGGCCATCTGCTGATTTTTGGCGTCACGCCCGCGCTGCTCCGGCGTTTCGATTTCGCCCATCGGATGCTGCGCGCGGAAGCGCTGATCGAGGCCGTGCATGGCGACGGCGGCGTCGCCATCCCGGCCCATCCGTTTCGCGATTCCGGCTACGGCGTCAGGCTCGCGGAACTGATGGCGAAAGTTGGAACCGCGCTGGTCGCGGTCGAGGCGATCAACGGCCAGAACACGCGCGAACAGGACCGCGACGCGCTGGTCGCCGCCGAAAAGCTCGGACTGGCGGCGGTCGGCGGCAGCGACGCCCATTTCCCAACGCCGCGATGGTTCAAGACCTGCGCGACCGAATTGACGGTCGAGGTCGCGACGGTTGAGCGGCTATGCGCCGAACTGCGCGCGGGACGCGCCCGGCCGTTCCGCTTTCCCGACGCGGCTTCGCCCGCTTCCTGAGCGGCCGGGCGGCGATCGCAATCAAGTCGTCGCGCCGCCGCGCGAAGCGGCCGTAACGGTCGACGCCAGCGCGCGAATTGATTTATCCTGCGGTGACCAAACCGGACCGGGAGCGGCCGGAGGCCTCTGCGTTCAAGCAAATGTTCCGCGACCGCCACGCGGCTCGAGGCGCGCGGCTTCGCGGACTGAACCGCGCCGCGCACGACACTGTTCGCGTCCATGCGCGACGCACGATCGGGGGCGGCTATGAAGTTCGGTACGTTCATCACCAGCGTCAAGCCCGAACGAATTTCGGCGCATGTGCGGCGGGCGGAGGAGTTGGGCTACGAGTCGGCGTGGATCGGCGAGCATCTGATTATGCCGGTGCGGTCGGCGTCGAAATATCCCTACTCGGCCGACGGCGGATTTCCCGCGCCGCTCGACGTTCCATTCAACGACCCGATGCTCGCGTTGGCATACGCCGCCGCGCTGACCAGCAAAATCCGCCTCGCGACAGGGATTTTCGTCGTGCCGATGCGCAATGCGCTGGCCACCGCCAAGGCGGTCGCGTCGCTCGACGTGCTGAGCGGCGGGCGCGTCATCTTTGGCGTCGGCGTGGGCTGGTGGGCGGAGGAATTCGCGCTGGTGGGCGCGAGCTTCAATGATCGCGCCCTGCGCACCCGGGAGTATATCGAGCTGATGAAGGAGCTGTGGACCAAAGACGAGCCGGCGTACCACGGCAAGACCATCGCTCTCGAAGGCGCGCGGTTTTATCCCAAGCCGATCCAAAAGCCCTATCCGCCGATCGTCGTTGGCGGCGTCAGCGAACTCGCGCTCAAACGCGCCGTTCGTTATGGCGACGGATGGTACGGAATTGCGAAGAGCCACGACGACGCGCGCGGGTTGATCGATCGACTGCGCGCGCTCGAGCGCGCCGCCGGACGCGTCAAGCCGGTGGAAATCACGCTGAGCCTGCGCACCGGCAAGCCGCTTACGCTTGACGATATGCGCCGGCTCAAGCAGGCCGGAGTTGATCGCGCGCTGGTCGGATTGCCGGTGCGGTCGCTCACCGAGGACGAACTTGCGCGTTTTCGCGACGACATAATCAACCGGCTCTAGCGGCGAACGGGCGGCTCAGGTCGGCGCGGCCGAAGCTTTCGCCGCCGGCTCTTCGAGCTCGCGGGAAAAGCGGCGCAGGTCCGCCGGCCGGCCCGCCGCGATGATCAGATCGCCGGGCTTGAGCGCACGGTCGGGCGCGATCGGGGCGAAGCCCGCGATCGCGTCGCCGGCGTCCTGAACCGCCAACACGCTCACGCCATAGCTCGCGCGCGGATCCAGTTGACGAATCGTCCGCCCGGCCGCGCCCGCCGGAATCCGGATCCGCATCACGCGGTAGCCGGTCGCCCAGAAGATGCCGCGGTCGCCGATCTCGTGCGCCGAGAGCGAGACCGTGACTCGGTTGAACGCCTGCGCGATCCCGCGGCGCGCCACCAGGCCGAGAAAATGGCCGCCCTGGGGACTTTCAACGACCGGCAATTCGTCGAGCGCCTCGTACTCCATCAGTTGCGCCGCCTGATCGAGGTTCGAATCGGACGTGACGACGGGGGGATTGCGCCGGCAGAGGTCGAAGGCGTTGACCAGCGGTCCCAGCTCCGTGCCGCCGGCCAGCAGCGCCAGCAGGTCCCGCGTCACGACCAGCCCGACCAGGTCGCCCTGGCTGTCGACCACCGGCAGCGTCGCCTGAGAGGTTTCGCCAGCCACGCGCAAGACTTCATGCAAGGGCGCGTTGACCGGCAGCACGTCGACCTCGGCGTTCATCACTGAGGAGACCGGCAATTGCGTCAGCACCAGCCGCTCGCGGCCGATCGCCAGCGTCTTGCCCTCGCGCGCCAGGGTGTACATGTCGATCGATTCGGTTTCGATCGATCGCGCGACCACCAGCGCCGTGATCGTCGCGATCATCGCGGGTAGAGCGACGGAATAGTTGAGCTCGGTCATTTCGAAGAGCAGGAACAGCGCCGTCATCGGGGCGTGGGTCACGCCGCCCAGAAATGCGCCCAATCCGATTAGCGAATAGGAGCCACGCGGACCCAGCAGACTCGGCATGAACAGGCTCAGGAACTGGCGAAACGCGCCGCCGGCCATCGTGCCGATAAAGAAGATTGGACCGAAAACGCCGCCCGGCGCGCCGCAATCGAGCGAGATCGCGCTGGTGAAAAATTTCGCCACGCCCAGCGAAAGCAACATCGGCGCGGCGACCTTCCCCTGCATCGCCTGACCGATCGCCGGATAACCGTCCGCCAGATTCATCGGCAATACAATCGCGACCGCGCCGACAATCGCCAGTCCGGCCGTCAGCTTGACCCATTGCGGCTGCTTGATCGACCTGACGTAACGGCCCAGACCATGAAAAAAGCGAATATAGGCGGCGCTCAACAGCCCAAGCATTAACCCCAGCAGGCCGTAGCTCAGCAGCTCCCAATAGCTGGCCATGTGGAATTGCACCGGATGGAACACGGCGCCCGCTTCGCCCATCACGGTGCGCGAGGTCACGACGGCGGTGAAGGTCGCGACGATCACCAGCACCAGATTGGCCAGCTCCGTCTGGCCCATCAGGACGATCTCCTGCGCGAACATCAGACCGCCCATCGGCGCATTGAAGGTGGTCGCGATGCCCGCGCCGGCTCCGGCCGCCACCAGCACCTTGGCCCGATCGACGCCGAGCCGCCGCATCTGCGCGACCGCCGAGCCGATCGCGCCGCCAATTTGCGCGATCGGTCCTTCGCGGCCGACCGACGCGCCCGAACCGAGCGACAGAGCGGCGCCCAGCGCCTTGAGGAAAATCCAGCGGCGCTTGATCCGGGCGTTGCCCAGATTCACCATCTCGAGAAAATTCGGAAACCCGTAGCCCAGCACGTCGCCGGGAAAGAAATAGTTCAGGATCAGCATCCCGACGCCGCCGCTCAGCAGGATCAGCGGAATCAGCAGCAGCGTCCACGAATGTTCATGGATACCCAGCGCGCGCCATTCCAGGCCGCGAAAAACCCACGAGAAAAAATCGATCAGGCGGCGGAAGCCGAGATTACCGAGCGCCGCCAGCATGCCGACGGCGACGGCCATCAGTATCGTCTCGAGATATTCGAGCTGATCGACCCGCAGCGACCAGGCCTCGGGATGCACCAACGGTTGCGGCGGCGCCGCGGCTCCCGCCGCTGAGGGTTTAACCGTCATCACGCAACGCCGAGAAAACGATGCATCACGCCGAGGAACTCAGCGAGCTGATCGTGATGCACCCAGTGGCCGGCGTTCTTGATCGTCACCAACTCCGCCGTGCGGAAGGCGTCGAGCCGGCCGTCACGCTCCCAATCTCCCGCCCATGACGAATCGCCGCGCACCAACAGCGTCGAGCAGCGGATTCGCGACCAGATTTCCATCGCGTCCTTGAGATTGAACAGAAATGGCGAGGTCGCCCGCGTGTAATTGTCGTACTTCCACGAATAGGTGCCGTTTTCGTTGCGGCGCACGCCGTAAATCGTCAGATGGCGCGCCAGATCGGCGCCCAGATGCGGATTCGCCTCGCGCATCCGCGCCATCGCCTGCTCGATCGTCGGGTACTCGCGCGGCTTGCGTTGCGCCAGCGCCAGCATATCGCTCACCCAATGTTCCATCCGCTCGTGCGCGGGAGTCTCGCGGATCATCGCGCCCGGCGGTCCGAGACCCTCGATCGCGACGATCGCCTTCACCGCCTCGGGAAACACTCCCGCGCGCTGCAGCACCACGCCGGCGCCCAGCGAATGGCCGATCAGGGTGACGGGACCTTTTGGTTCAAGCGCGTTCATCAATTGGCCGAGGTCGAGCACGTGGTCGGTGAGCGAATAGGCCCCGCCAATCGCCCAGTCGGAGTCGCCATGGCCGCGCAGGTCGGGCGCGACGATATGGAAATGACGGCGCAGATCGAGCGCGACGAAATCCCAATTGCGGCAATGGTCGCGTCCGCCATGCACCAGGATGGCCAGCGGCTTGTCGTGATTACCCCAATCGACGTAATGCAGCTTCAGCCGTTGCGAGTAATAAAAATGGGAAGTCGGACCGATTATGTCAGCCATCGCCGCTCCAGTTTCGCGCGAATCGATAACGGAAAATCTATCTGACGCGGCGGGCGAGTAGTAGAGCCATCGGCGGATTTGCGCGAATCACGCACGCGTGTCGCATATTTTTGCCGCCGGCGCATCCGCGCCGGCGGCCACGCCCGAACGAACGTCGGCGCTCATTGCAGGCGCGGATGCACCTCGTCGAGCGCGGTACGCAGATTGCGCACGATATAATCCACTTCGGCCTCGCCGATCACGAACGGCGGCGTCACCATCACCCCGTCGCCGCCCTCTTTTCCCGCCATCCCGACAGTGGGATAGACGAACAAGCCATGCTTGAGCGCGGCGCCAATCACCTGCGACGTAACTTTCCGGCTCGGGGCATACGGTACGCGCCCGGCGCGATCCCGCACCAGCTCGATGCCCCAGAACAATCCCGTGCCGCGAATATCGCCGACCAGCGGATGGCCCGACAGGTTCTCCTTGAGCTGCGCGCCGAGTCGCGCGCCGATTTCCGCCGCCTGCTCGACCAGCCGTTCGCGCTCCATGATTTCCAGCACCTTGTCGGCGACAGCGCAGGCGAGCGGATGGCAGCTATAGGTGTAGAACATGAAATCGGCGTGCAACCGCTCGCATTCGGCGACCAGTTCCTCGCGCGCCGCGATCATCCCCATCGGCAGGTAGCCGCCGGTGAGACCCTTGCCGCCGACCAGCAGGTCGGGCGTGACGCCCCAATGCTCGACCGCGAAGCGCCGGCCGGTGCGGCCGAAGCCGGTCATCACCTCATCGGCGATCAGCAGGATCTCATGCCGCCGGCAGATTTCGGCGATTCGCGGCCAATATTCCTTGACCGGAGGGACGGCTCCCCCCGTCGCGCCCATCATCGGCTCGGCGATAAACGCCGCGATCGAGTCCGCGCCGTGACGCTCGATTTCGGCTTCGAGCGCCCGCGCGCAATCGAGATCGCATCCCGGATAGCTCTTGCCCCACGGACAGCGATAGCAGAACGACGGCGGAATATGCGGCCAGTCGAACAGCACCTGCTCGTAATCGGCGCGCCGATTCAGATTGCCGCCGACCGAAAGCGCCGCCAGCGTGTTGCCATGATAGGAGGTCCAGCGCGAGATTATCTTGTTGCGTCCAGGACGCCCTTTGACCTTCTGGTACATCAGGGCGAACTTGATCGCCGCCTCGACCGCCTCCGACCCGCCGCTGGTGAAGAAGAAGCGGTTCAGGCCTGGCGGGGTCCAGCGCGCGAGCCGCGCGCACAGCCGTTCGCGCGCGGGGGTGTTCCAGATCGGCACGACGTAGTTGATGCGGGCGGCCTCCTCGGCCATCAGCCGGGCGATCTCCGCGCGTCCCTGCCCGACGTTGACAACGACCGCGCCGGCCGCCGCGTCGAGAATCCGCATCCCGTCGCGCGCATAGAGCCAGGGCCCCTCGGCGCGCTCGATCATGAGCGGTTCGTACGGCCCCTCCATGAACATCGCGCTATGCCGATCGCATCCCATCTCCGACCTCCCGGATTACCGCGTCCCCGCGCGCATCATTCGACCTATCACGGCCGTGCGACAACCGTTGTCGGGCGCGACGCGCCCTACCTGATCGCGCCCTCCGCGCGCCAGCGCTCGATATCCGCCGCCGCATAGCCGAGTCCGCCGAGAATTTCCCCGGTATGCTGTCCGAGCTTCGGCGCCAGCGAGCGGATCGAGCCCGGCGTCTCCGAGAGCTTGACCGAAATCCCGACCTGCTTGACCTTTTCGCCGGTCGGCGTTTCGACTTCGACGATCATGTTGCGGGCGCGGATTTGCGGATCGTTTTCCAGCTCGTCGAGCGTGAGCATCCGGCCCACGCAGATATCGGCCTTGATCAGATGCTCGTACCATTCGTCGCGCGTGCGGGTTTTGAAGACGCGCGCGAAATGCTCGAGCATCTCGGTCCACTTCTGATGGTTGTTCTGGTCCGTGACGTATTGTTCGCAGCCCAGCGCGCGGCACAGATTCGCATAGAACCACGGCTCGACCGAGCCGATCGTGATGTACTTGTTGTCTTTGGTTTCGTACAAGTTGTAGTAGGGGGCCGCGCCGTCGGTCGAGGTATAGCCGCGGCGGGGAATCTTGCCGGTGGTGAAGTAGGTCGAGAGCGCCTGCGCGATCAGCAGCATCGTGCCGTCGAGCATCGCGATATCGACGTACTGGCCGCGGCCGGTCTGATTGCGCGCGACCAGCGCCGCCAGCACGCCGATCGCCGCGTGCAATCCGCCGCCGGCGTAATCGGCCAGCAGATTCAGCGGAATTGTGGGCGGCTGATCCTTGCGGCCGATCAATCCGAGCGCGCCCGCGGTCGCGATATAGTTCAAATCGTGGCCGACCTGATCCTTGTACGGTCCGGTCTGGCCAAAGCCGGTCACGGCGCAATAGATCAGCTTCGGATTGTCCGCCTTGAGCGTGTCGTAATCGATTCCGAGCCGTTTCGCGACGCCCGGCCGGAATTCCTCGACGATCACGTCGGCGTCGCGCACGAGCCGCAGATAAATTTCCTTGCCGATCGGACTTTTCAGATTGATTCCGATCGACTTCTTGTTGCGCGCGAGCGCGTTGGTCGGCGTCGAACCGAAACCCTCGACGCGCCGCACCTTGCCGGTCGCGCTGGCCTGTTCGGCGCGCCGTCCGGTAGGAGCGCCCGGCTCCTCGACCTTGACGATGTCGGCGCCAAGATCGCCCAGGATCATCGTGCAATGGGGACCCGGCGCGAGCTTGGTCAAATCGATCAATTTGATTCCGGTGAGCGGCGCGATTGCGGCCATGATTGGTTCTCCCTCGTCGATGAAAGGCGGCGTGTTAATCCGATCCGGTCCGTTACGCCGCGACCAGCCTTCGTCTCTACTTAGTATTTCGCCGCGCCGTTCCGCAAACCCGCCGCGGCTCAAACCGACGCGGCGCGCACGCGGGCGAGCAGCGCCGCGAGCCGATTGAGGCCGCCCGCCATATGCGCGCCGTACCAATGGAGGTCGCGGCCGTCGATCAGCACGACCCGGCGGCTGAGCGCCGGCGGCAGCATCGGCTTGAGCTCCTCCACATCTTTCTGGCCGAATTCGTAGGGTTCGCTGGGCAGCAGAACGAAATCGGGCTTGAGCTCCAGCGCTTCGTCGAGCGTGACGCGCGGATAGCGTTCGCCGGCCGCGGCGAAGATATTGTTGAAGCCGAGCATCCGCAGCACGTCATGGGCGTAGGTGTCAGCGTTGAAGGCCATCCAGGGGTTTTTCCAGATCGGACAGAAGACCCGGAAGCGCAAGCGGCTCCAGGCGCCGAGGCCGGTTTCGATCACGCTGACCTCGCGCACAATTTCGCGCGCCATCGCGCCCGCCTCGGCCGGCCGGCCGACCACCGCGCCGAGCTTCAGAATCGCCTCGACCGCGCCGCCCACGGTGCGCGAATAGGTGGTGAAGACGGCGCTTCCGGCGGCGCGCAGCTTTTCGATATCCTCGCGCCGGTTCTCCTCGGCGTTGGCGATTACGACGTCGGGTTCGAGTTCGCCGATCGCCTTCAGGTCGGGATTTTTGGTGCCGCCGATTTTGGGAACGGCGGCGGTCCGCTCCGCGGGTTCGACGCAAAAGCGCGTGACGCCCACGATTTCCTCGGCGGCGCCGAAAGCAAAGAGCGTTTCGGTCCAGCTCGGCACCAGCGAGACGATGCGCCGGGGCCTGTCCGCCAGTTCGAATTTGAAGCCAAGATCGTCGGTCGTCTGAATAAAGGCCATCGACACATGCCCGGCGCGAGCGCCCCCGCGCCGCGCATTCCCATCCCGCCCGACGTTAATCAAGCGGCGTAAGCCGCTCAAGCGGGCGGCGCCGAAACGGCGTTGGCGACGCTCCAAAAGTAAACGGGCGGCGGATCGATCCGCCGCCCGTTCGTCTTCAGGCTATCGAGAGCTCCCTCGCCTTACGCGCTCATGGCCTCGCCAATCAATTCCGGCCGTCCGACGGGCTCCGCCTTACCGCTCACCTTGACCGATCCCGGCGTCCTGGTGAACGGGTCTTCGAGACCCAATTCCTTGCCGATGTCGCGCAGGGCCGGAACGACCTCCTTGCCCAGCAGCTCGACGCATCGGCGCCGATCTTTCAACGGCGACGGGCCGTCGAGCCAGAACGAGAAAATTCCCGGCCGCAGCACTTCAAGCACATGGCGCAGTTTCGGCACGATCGTCTTGGGCGTGCCGGTGATCATCTGCGACTGCTTCAGCCACTGCGGATAGGTGTCGTAGAGCTGTTTCTTGAGTTTTTGCAGATCGGCGTCATCCACCGGATCGTGATCCATGATGCCGGTGATCTGCCCGGGCAGGTTCGGATTGGCCGCCTGCGCCGCCAGCCGGCGCGTCGCCTCCTTGGAATTGTATCCCGGCGGGAACATCCATTCAGGGCGCGCGAAATGGGCGAAACCGCCGCCGAAGAGGAAGTTCTTGCCCATCTCTTCAGCTTTTTCCTCAGTATCGGCGCAGAACACCGGCTGTAGATAGCCGAAATTCTCCGGTCCCGCCTGATACCCGAGATCGCCCGCGATCTTCGCGTACATGTTGAACATCTCGAGCGTCGGCCCGAGCAACGTCGCCAGCGCCACGTAGGGATAGCGATGCTGCGCGCACCATTTCACGGTCTCGGGGCTGATCAGGCCGGGAATCCAGATCGGAGGATGCGGCTTCTGCAGCGGCAGCACCCAGGGATTCACGAAACGATAATGGAAGTGCTTGCCTTCCCAGCGGAACGGACCCGGCTTGGTCCACGCCGCGAGGATCAGATCGTGCGCCTCGTCGAAATACTCGCGGTTATAGGCGGGATTGGCGTTGTTGGCGAGCTGTTCGCTGCCGGCGCCGCGCACCCATCCGGGCACCAGCCGCCCGCCCGAGATCATGTCGATCATCGCGAGTTCTTCGGCCATCCGCAGCGGATTCGAGACCGTCGGAATCGGATTCCCGAGCAGCACGATCTTGGCGCGCTTGGTTGCGCGCGCCAGCACCGCCGCCTCGACGTCCATCACCGCGCCCATACAGAAGGGCGTGCCGTGATGCTCGTTGAGCATCAGGCCGTCGAAGCCGAGTTCGTCGCAGTAGATCTTTTCATCGATGTATTCGTTGAGCAGCCGCGCCCCCGTGGGCGCGTCGAAAAACTTGTTGGGCACGCCGAAAAAACTGCGCCGCTTGAAGACCTCGTCTTCCGGCACGGCGTGATACGCCCGTTCGGTAAAAAACATTATGTGCATAGCGAGACCTCCCCGGAGTCCTGCCGCGCTGACGAGCCTGGCGGGCGTCAGGCCGCGGCGGTAATTGCTATTGGTCGAACAACCCCATCAATATCAGACCCGCTTCCTTCGGGCGAAGCGAATCGCACGTATCATCCGATGACTCCCGTTCAATTCGCGCCCAGCGCCCGCGGCGAACCGACCCGCTCGGGCCGGCCGCTGGCGGCCAGCGGCCGCGAACCCGGCGCGACCTGAAACGGATCTGCGAGTCCCAGCTCCTTGCCGATTTCGCGCACCGCCGGCAGCACCTCGGTTCCGAGCAGCCGCAGACAGGTCATGCGATCGGCGCGCGGCGCGGGTCCGTCGAGCCAGAACGAGAAGATTCCCGGCCGGAGCACTTCGAGCACGTGGCGCAACTTCGGCATCACCGATTTCGGCGTGCCGGTGATGATCTGCAGCGACTCCTTGGCCGTGTCGTAATTGTCGTAGACCGCCTTCTTGATCGCCGCGATATCGTTCATCGAATGGAGATGCCGCGGCACCAGCGTCTTGCCCGGCAGATTCGGATTGGCGTAGAGGCTGGCGAGGCGCCGCGTCGCCTCTTTTGAGTTATAGCCGGGCGGGAACATCCATTCGGGCCGCGCGAAATTCGCGAAGCCGCCGCCGAAGAGGAAGTTCCGTCCCAGCTCGTCCGCCTTCTCCTCCGTCTCATGGACGAAGATCGGCTGCAGGTAGCCAAAATTCTCCGGTCCCGCCTGATAGCCGTGGGCCGCCGCCTCGTTCGTGTAGAGGTCCCACATCTCCAGCGTCGGCTTGAGCATCGTCGCCAGCGCCACATACGGATACTTGTGCGCGGCGCACCATTTCACCGTTTCGGGGCTGATCAGGCCGGGAATCCAGATGGGAGGATGCGGCTTTTGCAGCGGCAGCACCCAGGGATTCACGAAACGATAATGGAAGTGTTTGCCCTCCCAGCGGAACGGACCCGGTTTGGTCCAAGCCGCCATGATCAGATCGTGCGCCTCGTCGAAATACTCGCGGTTGTAGGCGGGATTGGCGTTGTTGGCCAATTGTTCGCTGCCGGCGCCGCGCACCCATCCGGGCACCAGCCGGCCGCCCGAGATCATGTCGATCATCGCAAGCTCTTCGGCCAGCCGCAGCGGATTCGCCACGGTCGGAATCGGATTTCCGAGCAACACGATCTTGACCCGCTTGGTCGCGCGCGCCAGCACCGCCGCTTCGACGTCCATCACCGCGCCCATACAGAACGGGGTGCCGTGATGCTCATTGAGCATCACGCCGTCGAAGCCGAGTTCGTCGGAGTAGATCTTCTCGTCGAGGTACTGATTGAGCAGCTTCGCGCCCTTTTCGGCGTCGAAAAAGGTGTTGGGCACGCCAAAGAAGCTGCGCCGCTTCAGCACTTCCTCCTCGGGCAGGTAATGATAGGCGCGCTCCGTGAACCACATGATATGCACGGCAGGCCCTCCCCCCTCGCTCAGTCGAGAAAACTCTCGACCGCCTTGATGAATTCGGCGGGCTTTTCCACCGCCGGCATATGGCCGCAGTTGTCGAACGTCACCAGCTTCGAGCCGACTATTTTCTGATGGTACATCTCGCCCGCGCTGAGCGGCACAACCGGGTCCTGCTTGCCCCAAAGAATCAGGGTCGGCAATCCGGCGACGTTGGCGAGCAACTCGGACATGCTCTGCGTGTACATATAAGGCGCCCAGGCGATCCGTGCGGTTTCGGCCCGCGCTTCTTCCCACGCCTCGTACTGTTCGGGCGTCTGCTCGCCGCCGAAAAGCTTGGCGAACTCGGGATTATGCTGCGAATCGAGGACGTTGGCGTTGACGTAGCCGCGCGCGGTCACGGTGAACATATCCATGATTTCACCGGTCGGCGGTCTGAGTCCGGTCGCGCCGACCAGAATCATCTTGCCGAACTGGCCGCTGTTGGCCGCCGCCATCTCCGCCGCCAGCCATCCGCCGAGCGAAAAACCGATCACGTCGACCGGAGTCAGCTTCTGTTCGCGAATAAAGCGGGAATAGAAGGCGCCGAGATCACGGACGTTCATGATCCAGCTCGCCATCGGGGTTTTGCCAAAGCCCGGATGCAACGGGATCCAAAGCGTGCGCTTTTTCGCCATCGCCTCTTCCCATTGCAGCCATCCCGGAAAGCCCATCTCGCCGTGCAACACCAGCAACGGCTTGCCCTGCCCGCCCTTCAGCACGCGCAGTTCCGTCTCGCCCACGCGGAACGTCTCTTCCTTCAAGATGCTCTCAGCCATCTGCGTTCGTCTCCACCCCAATAATTGGTCGAATCCGCGCTGCGTCGGACCGGCACGCGATGGCCGTGGCCGTAATTTCCGGCGGTCCAAACCCGGCGCGGCCCGACTATAACCTGAAACGCGAGGCGAAAGAAAACGATTGCTTGGCTTAATCCGGAGACCGTCGGCACAAGCGCTTTTCCCCGCGAATCGCGGGCCGGGCGACAACCGTTGTCGGGTCCGATGCTATGCTGAGCGCGGTTCGACGCCCCGCGCGGCCGGCGCGAAAATCAGCGGCGTCGGGAGGCGCTTGCGATGGCGGCAACGGCGATCGATTCGGTTCTGTTCGGGAATCTCTTCAGCGCCCCCGCGATGCGCGCGATTTTCGCCGACGAGGCGCGCGTGCAACGTTATCTCGACGTCGAAGCGGCGCTGGCGCGGGTCGAGGCGCGACTCGGACTGATTCCGGCGGCGGCGGCCGACGAGATTTCGCGCCACGCGGTCGCGGCGAATTTCGACCTCGCGGCGCTCGGCGCGCGCGTCGAAGCGGTCGGCGCGGCGCTGGCGCCGTTG
>JAJXYM010000162.1 GCA_021780585.1 Deltaproteobacteria bacterium | reverse complement strand
GCTCTGGACCAATTCGCGCGCGCGGCGCGGCCCGCCGGCGCGCTGATCGGGATGATCATGCCGGGCAACGTCCCCGGCGCGGGCATGCATGAAGTCGCGGCGGCGATGCTCTCCGGATGCGGACTGCTGCTCAAAAGCGCGACAGCGGAGCCGATCTTCTTCGCGGCGCTGGCGCGCACGCTGCGCGCGGCGGACCCCGCCGTCGGCGCGCGCCTCGCGACGCTCAACTGGAGTCGCACGGACACGGCGGCCAGCGCGGCGCCGAGACGGGAGTGCGACTGGATCGCGGCGTTCGGCGACGAGCCAACGATCGCCGCGCTCGAATCCGCCGCCGGCATGGAGCCGGCGCCACGCGCGCTGGTCGGCTTCGGCGCGCGTCACAGCGGCGCGATCGTCGCGGGCTTGGAGCGCGCGGGCGCGGCCGAAAGCGGCGCGATCGCGGCGGCGATCGCGTACGACGTGAGCCTGTTCGAGCAGAATGGATGCCTGTCGCCGCATCAGGTGATGGTCGAAGCGGACACGGCGCGCACGGCGCGCGAATTCGCGTTGCGACTGGCGGCGGCGCTCGAACGATCGGCGCAGCGGATGCCGCCGCCGGCGCAGGTCGGGATGGAAGAGGCGGCGGCGGTTCGGCGGGCGCGCGAAAGCGCGCGCTGGCGCGCGCTCGGCGGCGCGGACGTCGAGTTGATCGAAGGCGGCGGATGGGGCGACGCGGCGCGCTGGAGCGTGATTTACGACGACCGCGCCGACTTCACGATCTCGCCCGGATACCGCACGGTTACGGTCGCGCGCTGGGCGGGCGACGACGAATTGCGGCGCCGGCTCGCGCCTTTCGCCGGCCGCTTCGAGGCGTTCGCGCTGTCGGCGCCGGAAACGCGCGCGGACAGTATCCGCCGCGTGTTGCATCAACTGGGCGTGACCTACCTGTGCGCTCCGGGCGCGATGCAATCGCCGCCGCTGGAGTGGCCGCACGGCGGCGGAGTTTTTCTCGCGCGGCTGAAGGGGACTCGATGAGCGCCGCGCGCGACGCCTTCAGGCGCCATCTGGCGCAAACCTCCGAAGCGCCGATCGGGCTCGAGGTGACGCGGGCGGAGGGATGCTGGCTGTATTGCGCGGACGGCCGGCGCTATCTCGACCTGATCGCGGGAATCGGCGTGAGCGCGCTCGGTCACGGGAATCCCGCCGTGATCGCGGCAATCGAGGCGCAGGCGCGGCGCCATCTGCACGCGATGGTTTACGGCGAGTATGTAATCGAGGCGCAGGCGCGCTACGCGGCGCGGCTCGCCGAGACGCTGCCGGCGGGACTCGGCCGGGTCTATTTCACCAACAGCGGGGCGGAAGCGATCGAGGGCGCGCTCAAGGTGGCGCGCAAAGCCACCGGCCGGGCGACGTTCGTCGCCTTCGACGGCGCTTATCACGGCGATACGATGGCGGCGCTCGCGCTGATGGGCAACGCGGCGTTCCGTGCGCCGTTTGAGCCGCTGCCCGGCCCGGTGCGGCGGCTGCCGTTCGGCGATGAGGCGGCGCTGGGCGCGATCGACGAGACGGTCGCGGCCGTGGTAATCGAGCCGGTGCAGGCCGAGGGCGGCGTGCGGATACCAGCGCGCGAATTTATCGTGGCGCTGCGCGATCGCTGCACGCGGACCGGGGCGCTGCTCATTTTCGACGAGGTGTTGACCGGCTTCGGCCGGATCGGGCGGCTCTTTGCGCTCGATCATTTCGAAGTCGCGCCGGACCTGCTGGTGCTGGCCAAGGCGCTGGGCGGCGGGATGCCGCTCGGGGCGTTTTGCGGGAGCGACGAGCTGATCGGGCGGCTGGCGCGCGATCCGCCGCTCGGCCATATCACGACCTTCGGCGGCCATCCGGTGTCCTGCGCCGCCGGTGAGGCCGCGTTCGAACAGATCGTGCGGGAGCGGCTGTGGGAGCGGGCCGCGCGCGTCGGCGCGGCGCTGCGGACGCGCCTTGAAGGCATGATCGGCCGCGAGATCGTGGCGGTGCGCGGAATCGGTCTGCTGATCGGAATCGAGTTCGCCGCGGCGGAACGGGCGCGCCGGTTCGTCGCCGAGACGATCGCGCGCGGCGTGGTGATCAACTGGACGCTCAACGCGGATCGGGTGGTGCGGCTGGCCCCGCCGCTGGTAATCGGTCCGGCCGAGCTGGACTTTGCCGTCGGGACGATGCGCGACGCACTTGAAGCTATGTCCGGCGGCGCGTAGGGGTAGTAATCGTGGGGGCGGCCGCATCAACGAAAAGAGGCTCTGTTCGTCCGCGCAAGGCCGGCGGTAAACCGGCGGCGTCGGTGCGGCCGAAGCCGGTCACGCCGCGCCAGATCGAAGAGGAGTTCGACGACAACCTTGAAGCGGTAGATATCCTCAAGAAGTCGGGTCCGGTCGGCATTTTCTTCCTCATCGCGTACATCATGGTCGACGCCCGCGCGCATCGGGTCGGCCAGGCGGCGCTGGTTTCGCCGTATCACTGGCTGGCGCTGGCGACGGTGCTGCTTTTCTTCGGGCTCACCTGGATGCCGGGTTTTCGCGCGCATTGGCGCTTCTGGTCGCTGATGGCGTGTCTTTCGATGATCGCGTTGATCATCCGCATCAGCGCGGTTACGCATGAAAACGAAACCCGCTACATCACGATAATCCTCTGTCCGTTCGCGACCGCGGCGTTCGTGATTTGGGGCTGGCGCTGGCAGTTGCTGCTCAACGTCGCCTGCTTCGCGCTGTACGCGCTGAGCGAAATTCTGATTCCGATCGGCCCGCGCTTCGATATCCATCGGCTGCTCGGGCTGACGGCGGCGCTGACGCTGTCGCAATTCACGGCTGTGTTTCTGGATCGTTACCGGCGCCGCCTGCGCCGCCAGTTGATCCAGTTGGCCGAGGCCGCGGCGTTCCGCGAAACCCAGATCGCGACGATGACGCACGATATCCGCAATCCGCTGGCCACGCTGGTCGGGCTGGTGACGCTGCTGGTCGAGGACGAACTCGATCAGAAGGAGCGCAGCAATCTGCTCGCGCGAGTCTGGTCGACCACCACCTCGATGGACCTGCTGGTGAAGAACGTCCTGGATCTCTACCTGCTCGAAGAGCAGCGTCTGCGACCCAACTGGCGGGCGATCGACGCCAACGCGGTAATCGCGGAGACGGCGGAGCATTGCAATATCGAGGCCCGGCTGAAGGGGCTGCGGCTCAGGATGGACCTCGGCGGGCTGCCCAAGGCGAATCTCGACCCGCTCCATCTGGAACGGATCGTGGCCAACCTGGTGACCAGCGCGGTGCGGCGCACGCCGGCGGGCGAGGTGCGGTTGCAGACCTCGCAGCGCGGCGACTGGATTATCGTCGAAGTCAGCGACACCGGGCCGGAGGCGACGCCGAACGAGATCGAGCGCATTTTCGATCGGCCGAATCTCGCGGTGGACGGCGCGCGTTCGTCCGCACTGGGCCGCTATATCGCGCATGCGCTGGTCGAAGCGGACGGCGGGCGGATTCAGGCGCGGGTCGAGGAGGGCTGGGGCCTCAATCTAATCGTGCAACTGCCGATCGATCCGCCCGCCCGCTGACGCGCCGCCCTCCCATAGACGCGGGCGGCGGTTTCTCCCGGCGCGGCCGGTCCGGCGGGCGCGGTTCGGGAACCGTGAAATTTTGCGCGTCGGGCGCGGCGATCCGGTATATTCCTGTCATCCGCGCCGGCGCGATGATCGCCCGCGGAGCGGAAAGGCGCTGCGATGGATACCGCGAAGAAGTCAAAATCGGCCGCGATTCGCGAGCGGCTCAGCCATCCGATAATCGATTCCGACGGCCATCAGATGGAGCTGCCGCCGGTGTTTCAGGATTATCTGCGGGAAGTCGGCGGAGCGGGGCTGCTGGAACGCTTCCGGGGAGTTTTCCACGACAGCTTTTTCGATCCGCGCTGGCGGACTTTCTCGCCCGCCGAACGCCATCAGCGGCGCGTGATGCGGCCGACGTGGTGGGCCTGTCCGGCGCAAAATACCCGCGACCTGGCGACGGCGCTGATGCCTAAATTGTTTCACGCGCGGATGGACGAGATGGGTCTCGACGTCTCGATCGTCTATCCGACGCTGGGACTGCTGGCGACGCAGATGGAGGACGACGAGGTGCGGCGGGCGGCGGCGCGCGCGCTCAACCGGATGAAGGCGGAGATGTTCGCCGGGCTGACCGACCGGCTGATTCCGGTCGCGACGATTCCGATGCATACGCCGGCCGAGGCGATCGCGGAACTGGAATACGCGGTCGGCGAGCTGGGATTGCGGGCGGTGATGATGGCGAGTTACGTGCGGCGGCCGGTCGGCGCGGCGCAAAAAATTTCGCCGGCGGCGGCGCGCTACGCGATCTGGATGGACACTTACGGGCTCGACAGCGAATACGATTACGATCCGGTATGGGCGAAATGCGTGGAGCTGGGCGTTTCGCCGACGTTCCATTCGGTGGGTTACGGATGGGGCAGCCGGGCGACGCCGTCGAATTACGTCCATAACCATCTCGGCAACTTCGCCGCGAGCGCCGACGCGATTTGCCGGGGGCTGGTGATGGGCGGCGTGCCGATGCGCTTTCCACAATTGCGCTTCGCCTTCATGGAGGGCGGCGTGGCGTGGGCGCGCAATCTCTATTGCGACCTGATATCGCATTGGCGCAAGCGTAATCGCGCGGCGATGGAGAACTATAATCCGGCGAATATCGATCGCGGCGTCTTTATCGATCTGGCGCGGCGCTACGCGACCGCGGGCGTCGGCGAACGCGCCGGGGAGATGCTCGAGGCGTTTCAGGGCTTCATGCGGCGTGGCGAGGATCCGGCGCTGCTCGACGAATGGGAACGCAGCGGAATCCGCCGGCCCGAGGATATTCGCGACATCTTTACCGAACGGTTCTATTTCGGCTGCGAGGGCGACGACCCGCTGAACCTGCTGGCCTACGACGCCAAGGGTTCGCCGTTCGGCGCGCGGCTGCGGGCGCTGTACGGCTCCGACCTTGGGCATTGGGACGTGCCCGAGATGGCCGAAGCGGCCGAAGAGGCTTACGAGCTGGTCGCGGACGGGCTGATGAACGAAGCGGATTTCCGCGCGATGGTGTTCGACGACGCGGCCCGGTTCTGGACGGCGGCGAATCCGCATTTCTTTGCCGGCACGATAATCGAAGACGCGGTGCGCCGGGCGATCGCGCGCTAGCGCCGCGGCGGCCCGCGACCAACTTGCCGCGCCGCGCGGTCCGGGCGGCGCGCGTCGGACGACTGGGAGAATCAGCTTGCGCTACGGCTTCGTTATCGACCACAACCGCTGTATCGGCTGCCATGCCTGCACGGTGGCGTGCAAGGAAGAGCACGACGTGCCGGTCGGCGTCTTCCGCACCTGGGTCAAGTATATCGAGAAGGGGAGTTTCCCGAATTCCAGCCGCCATTTCGGCGTGATGCGGTGCAATCATTGCGAGGCCGCTCCGTGCGTCGAAATCTGTCCGACGCAGGCGCTGTTCCATCGTCCGGACGGTATCGTGGATTTCGACAACAGCCGCTGTATCGGCTGCAAGTCGTGCATGCAGGCCTGTCCGTACGACGCGCTGTATCTCGATCCGCGCACCCATACCGCGGCGAAGTGCAACTTTTGCGCGCATCGAATCGAGCGGGAGCTGGAGCCGGCGTGCGTGATCGTATGTCCGACGCAAGCGATTATCGCGGGCGATATCGACGATCCGGCGAGCGTGGCGGGGCGGATGGTCGCAAGCGGCAAGGTCGCCGTGCGCAAACCGCACAAGGGCACCGAGCCGAAACTGTTTTACGCCGGAATCGAGGGCGACTTTCTCGATCCGTCGCTGATGACGCCGCAGGCGAGCTATCTCTGGGCCGAGCGCGCGCCGGACGGGAATCCGTACGCGCTGCCGCCCGCGCATGCGGAGCCTAAGCCGGCGCCGGGCGCGGCGCGTGTGGTTTACGACGTCGCGCATCAGCGGCCCTGGGGTCTGATTCCGGTGTTCTATCTCTGGACCAAGTCGATCGCGGCCGGACTGCTGATCGTGGCGACGCTGCTGCTCGGCTTCGGACCGCCGATTCTGCGCGACGGCGGTCCCCTGCTCGGGACCGGCGCGCCGCTCGCCGCGATGGTATTTCTCGCGATCACGACGGCGCTGCTGATCGCCGATCTGGATCGCCCCGATCGCTTCTATTTCATCCTGACCAAGTCGAATATCCGTTCATGGCTGGTGCGGGGCACATGGGTCCTGATGCTGTTCGGGGCGCTGGCGTTCGCGTGGTTCGCATGGGCGTGGCTGATGCGCGCGGCTCCGCCGCCGGCGATCCGATGGGCCGCGGCGGCGGCCGGCGTGGGCTCGGCGTGTTACTCGGCGTTTCTGTTCGCGCAGGGGCGCGGTCGCGACCTGTGGCAGAATCCGGGGTTTTTGTGGCATCTGCTGGCGCAGGCCGTGGTGGCCGGCGCGGCGGCGCTGATCCTGCTGGCGATGGTTCCGGGAGTGCCGCCGCTCGACGTCCTGCCGACGCCTCATGCGGTGAGCGCGGTACGGATTTTCGACGGCGTGATGGTGATCGGCCTGATTTTCCATATCGCTATCGCGCTCGGCATCGTGATGCTGCCGCCGTATACCGCGGACGCGCGCCGCGCGATCGAATTGATCCGCGCGGGCCGTCTCAGCGCGACCTTCTGGTACGGCCTGATTCTGGCGGGCGGCGCGATGCCGGCGTTGCTGGCGGCCTTTCTGATATGGCGCGGCGGGCCGGAGCTCGCGCTCGATCGGCTGGCCGCGCTGCTGGCGCTGCTCGGCGTGTTTATCTTCGACGAAATCTGGATCATGGCCGGCCAGGCCGTGCCGCTTAGCTGAGGAGTGGCGAATTGGGCGAAGAACTGAAACCGCTGAATCCTTCGGCGTTCGGACTCGAAGCGCCGGCGGGCGGGCTCAAGAGTTTTCCTCCGGCGGCGCAATGGGACGATTGGCGCGAATACGACCCGGCGCAATGGCCGCGCAAGGTCGAACGCCAGTACCGGCTGATTCCGACGATTTGCTTCAATTGCGAGGCGGGATGCGGCCTGCTGGCCTACGTCGATCGGGCGAGCGGCCGGATCCGCAAGTTCGAGGGCAATCCCGCCCATCCGGGAAGTCGCGGCCGCAATTGCGCCAAAGGCCCGGCGACGCTCAGCCAGGTTTACGACACGGAACGGATCCGCCATCCGCTCCGACGTGTGGGCAAGCGCGGCGAGGGCAAATGGGAGCGCGTGTCGTGGGACGAGGCGCTGGACGATCTGGCCGGGCGGATTCGCAAGGCGCTCAGCGAAGGCCGGCGCAACGAAATCCTCTATCATGTCGGCCGGCCCGGCCATGAACTGATCTACAACCAGCGCGTGCTGCACGCCTGGGGTATCGACGGCCACAACAGCCATACGAATATCTGCTCGGCGGGCGCGCGCACGGGCTATGCTTTCTGGCACGGAATCGATCGGCCGTCGCCCGACCACGCCAACGCGCGTTTTATCCTGCTCCTGAGCGCGCATCTGGAGGCCGGCCACTATTTCAATCCGCACGCGCAGCGGATTATCGACGGCAAGTCGCGTGGGGCCAAGGTCTGCGTGATCGACACCCGCCTTTCGAACACCGCGGCGCGCGCCGATTACTGGCTGTCGACCTGGCCGGGCAGCGAAGCGGCGGTGCTGCTCGCGATGTGCAAGGTAATCCTGGACGAGGAGCTGTACGATCGCGAATTCGTGCGGCGCTGGGTGAACTGGGAGGAATATCTGCGCGCGGCGGATGCCGCGGCCGCGCCGACCTTCGAGAATTTTATTGCGGCGCTGAAGCGGGTCTATGCGGAGTTCACGCCCGAGTTCGCCGAGCGCGAATCCGGCGCTTCCGCGGCGACGATCGTCGAGGTGGCGCGCGAGATCGGCCGCGCCGGCCATGCCGTCGCGACCCATGTATGGCGCGGCGCGGCGGCCGGGAATCTGGGCGGATGGCAGGTGGCGCGCGCGCTCGAGCTGCTGGCCGTCCTGGTCGGCGCGGTGGCGACTCCCGGCGGGACCGCGCCGGCGGCCTACAACAAGTTCATCCCGGCGCCGCCGCTGATGCCCCCGGCGCCCAACGTCTGGAACGAACTCACCTGGCCGCGCGAATATCCGCTCGCCTTCTTCGAGATGAGCTTTCTCATGCCGCACTTCCTCAAGGAGCGGCGCGGGCGGCTTGCCGCCTATTTCACCCGCGTCTACAACCCGGTCTGGACCAATCCCGACGGCATGACCTGGATCGAGGCGTTGCGCGACGAAAGCCTGGTCGAACGCCACGCCTGCCTGACGCCAGTCTGGAGCGAGACCGCGTGGTTCGCCGATTACGTGCTGCCGATGGGCCATGCCTCCGAACGCCACGATCTGATGAGCCAGGAGACGCACGCCGCGCGCTGGATCGGTTTTCGCCAGCCGGTCCTGCGGGTCGCGCTGGAGCGCGACGGCAAGCGCTTCGCCACGACCTGGGAGGCCCATCGCGAGGCTGGAATCGGCGAGATTTGGGAGGAGGACGAATTCTGGATCGAGCTGTCGTGGCGGATCGATCCGGACGGCGCGCTTGGCGTCCGCAAGTATTTCGAATCGCCCTATCGGCCCGGCGAAAAACTTGAAATTGAGGAATTCTATCGCTGGATCTTCGAGCATAGCGTGCCCGGCCTGCCGGCCGCGGCCGCGCGCGAAGGGCTCGATCCGCTCGCCTACATGCGCAAGTACGGCGCCTTCCTGATCGAGGAGAATCCCTACGGGCTGCATGAAACGCCGCTGGCGGCGAAAGAGCTCGAGGGCGCCAGCGTCGATGCCGCGACCCGCGTGGTCACGCGCGGCGGCGCGCCGATCGGCGTCGAGGTCGACGGCGTCGCGCGGGCGGGCTTTCCCACCCCTTCGCGCAAACTCGAATTCTTCTCGCCCACGCTCGCCGAATGGAAATGGCCCGAACTGGCGATTCCGACCTACGTGCGCAGCCACGTCCATCGCGACCAGATCGATCGGGCGCGGGGCGAGATGCTGCTGCTGCCGACTTTCCGCCTGCCGACGCTGGTCCATACCCGCTCCGGCAACGCCAAGTGGCTCTACGAAATTTCCCATCGCAATCCCCTCTGGCTCCATCCGGAGGACGCCGCGCGGTTCGGCGTCACGACCGGCGATCTGCTCAGGGTCGCGACCGAAATCGGCTACTTCATCGATCGCGTCTGGGTCACCGACGGGATTCGTCCCGGCGTGGTGGCCTGCTCGCATCATCTGGGACGCTGGCGGCTCAATGACGAACAGGGCGGCGAACGCTGGTCGACGGCGCTGGTTGATTTGCGTGAAACCGCGCCGGGCAAATGGCTGATGCGGCAGATTCACGGCGTGCGGCCGTTCGAATCCGCGGATGGCGATTCGGCGCGCGTATGGTGGGAGGACGCCGGAGTGCATCAAAACCTGACTTTTCCCGTCCAGCCCGATCCGGTCAGCGGCGCCCACTGCTGGCATCAGAAGGTGCGCATCGAAAAGCCCGGTCCGGACGACCGCTACGGCGATATTTTCGTCGACACCACCGTCTCGCACGAGGTTTATCGCCGCTGGCTGGCGATGGCGCGACCGGGTCCCGGCCGCGACGGTCTGCGCCGGCCGTTATGGCTCGCGCGCGCCTATCGGCCCGCGACCGAGGCCTTCTATATCCGACCGTGAACGCGATGCTGGCTGGATCGCGATGACTTGGCGCGTCTTGGGCTGACATTGACTGACAACGCTCGCTCGGAATCGCGCCGGGTCACTTTTCAACTTCACAATCGCGCCAGTCTGGCTACAATACGCCCACCCGAGCGGATCGCGCCGGGCCGGGGAGCCTATGGAAGCGGCGCCGTTGGCTGCACAACTTCCGCATGCGGAGGCGCATTCTCAGCACAAATGGCTGATTGCGCTGGCCGTGATGCTCGGCACCACGCTCGAGGTTCTCGACAGCTCGATCGTCAACGTGTCGCTGCCGCACATGCAGGGCAGCTTCTCCGCCAGCGTCGACGAAATCGCCTGGGTGCTCACCAGCTATCTGGTCGCCAACGGCATCATGATTCCGATGACCGGCTGGATCTCCTCGCGCTTCGGCCGCAAACGTTACTTCCTGATGTCGGTGTTCACCTTCGTGGCCGCGTCGGGATTGTGCGGCGCCGCCGGATCGCTCGGCCAGATGGTCGTCTTCCGGCTGATTCAGGGCGCCGCCGGGGCCGCGATGCTGCCGTCGTCGCAGGCGATCCTGATGGAGACCTTTCCGCCCGAGGAGCAACAGCTCGCGATGGCGACGTGGGGCGTCGGCCTGATGTGCGCGCCGATCCTTGGTCCCACGCTCGGCGGATGGATCACCGACAACTGGAACTGGCGCTGGAATTTCTACATCAATCTGCCGATCGGCGCGGTCGCTTTTCTGATGGTCTCGGCGTTCGTTCATGACCCGCCCTATCTGCGCAATCGCGTCTCCGGGCGGCGCATCGATTACCTCGGGATCGCGTTCCTCGCATTGTCGCTGGGGCTGCTGCAAATCGTGCTCGATCGCGGCGAGCGCGCCGACTGGTTCAATGCGCCGTGGGTCGTATGGGCGTCGCTCGCGTCAGCTTCCGCCTTCCTGCTGCTATGCATTCGTGAACTGCATTTCGCCGATCCGATTATCGATTTGCGGATGCTGAAAATCCGCCTGTTCAGTATCGCCGTTTTCCTCGTCACGGTACTGAGCTTCGTGCTGTTCGGCACCGGCATGCTCAATCCCGTCTTTTTGCAGGAATTCATGGGCTATACCGCGTGGAAGGCCGGTCTCGTGATGGCGCCGCGGGCGCTCGCCGCGATGACCTCGATGCTGATCGCGGGACAGGTCGCGCGCGCCGGCTACGACAACAAACGGCTGATCGGAATCAGCTTCGCGCTGATGACCGTCGGCTTGTGGAAGATGGCGCACTGGAACCTCGACGTCGGGATGTGGCAAATCGTCTGGCCCGGCATCATCCTCGGCGCCGGCCTCGGCCTGTGCTTTCCGATTCTCTCGGCCGCCGCGCTCTCATGCGTCGCGCGCGAGCGGATGGGTTTCGCCGCCAGTCTCTACAACATGATGCGCAACACCGGCGCCGCGATCGGCATCGGCTACATGACCAATGCGCTGATTCGCAATCAGCAGATTCATCAGTCCTACCTGGTGCAGCATTTCTCGGTCTTCGACGCATGGCGGATGTCCGCGATGCCGGCGCATGCGCCCGGCGCGCCCGTCTTTGCCTATCTGCCGCAACTCCTGAGCGGCCGCAAACAGGGCCTCGGCATGGTCTATGAAATGATTCAGGGGCAGGCGTCGATTCTCGCCTTCAGCGATATCTACCGGATCCTCGCGCTGATGACGGTGCTGATGATTCCGTCATTCCTGCTCTTCCGCGGCGCGCGCCGCGCGACCGGCGGCAACGCGGCGATGCATTGACGGGCGCGCGCGGCGTGTTCGCCTCACGGCTCCATCCGCGCGAGCGTGCGGGCGAAAATTTCCCGCGCGGCTTCGTCGAACAGCACGAACTCGATTTTCTCGAGCGAGGTCGCGCCGCGCAGATGGTCGCGCGCTTCCTCGAGCATCACCTCGGCGCAGCGCGCGAGCGGAAACCCCGCGATTCCCGCGCCGATCGCTGGAAAGGCGATCGACTTGAGCCCGCGCTCGGCCGCGATCCGCAGCGCATTGCGCGTCGCGTCGCGCAGGCCCGCCTCCGAGGTCCGTTCGCCCAGCCGCATGCTTGCCGCGTGAATCACATGACGCGCCGGCAATCGGCCCGCGCCGGTGATCGCAGCCTCGCCCACGCGAATCGGTCCAATCCGGTCGCATTCGGCCTGAATCGTCGGTCCGCCCTTGCTCCGAATCGCGCCGGCCACGCCGCCGCCAAGCATCAGATCGTTGTTCGCGGCGTTGACGATCGCGTCCGTCGCCGCCGCGGTGAGATCGCCCCGCCGCACGCTAATCCGCGCGCGCCAATCCTCGCTCATTTTCATTGTCCTCCCGCGCCGCCAGGATTTTTCGCCTATCCCGAACCGCGACGCCACGACCGCCCGCATCTGCTATTATTCGCCTCGGCGCGGATGGGCCCAAGGATGAGGATGCGGATGGCGGCGCGGCGGGTTCGGCAATCCGCGCGGATAGGCGCGGCGGCAGCGCTCGCGACGCTGACGGCGATCGCGCTGGCCGGATGCGTCAGGCCGGCGCCGCCCGCGCCTTCCGGCTATCTCCAAATCGATATCAACACCTCGCCGGTCAATCTTGATCCGCGGGTCGCCACCGACGCGATTTCCGCGCGCGTCGGCGAGCTGGTTTACAACGCGCTGGCGCGGATCGACCGCGACGGGCGCCTGGTGGGCGATCTCGCCGAGAGTATCGAGCGCCCCGCGCCCACCGTTATCATCTTCCATCTGCGCCACGGCGTCCGCTTCAGCGACGGCCGTCCGCTTGACGCCCGCGACGTCAAATACACTTACGATTCCGTGCTCGCGCCCGCCAATCATTCGATCAAGCGCGCCGGACTCGCCGAGCTTGCCGCGCTCGACCTGATCGACGATTACACGCTGCGCATGACGACGCGGCGACCCTATGCGCCCGCGCTCGAGATGGCGTTGTTCGGCGTGGTGCCGCGCGGAACGCCGCTCGCCCCGCGCGAGGCGATCGCCGCGCCGCCCGGCAGCGGACCGTTCATGGTCGCCGGCTTCACGCGCGATGAAGCGCTCACGCTCGCGCGCAATCCGTATTATCCCGCGCCCGCCGGCGCGATCCGCGGCATCGTGATGAAGGTCGTTCCCGACGCCACCGTGCGCGCGCTCGAACTGGCCGAGGGAATCTGCGCTTTTGCCGAGAATGACGCGATCCAGCCGGAATTGATCGGCTATCTCGCCCGTCGGTCAGCTTTGCGCGTAACCCGATCGGACGGTACGACCTACCAGTACCTGATCTTCAATTTTCGCGACGCGCGCCTGCGCGACCTCCGCGTCCGCCGCGCGATCGCCTACGCGCTCGACCGCGCCGCGATCGTCGGCGCCCTGATGCGCGGCAACGCCCGCGTCGCCACCGGGATGCTCGCGCCGGAGAACTGGGCCTACAACGGCGACGTCATGCGCTACCCCCGCGATCCGGCGCGGTCGCGCGCGCTGCTCGAAGCGGCCGGCTATTCGCACGCGCATCCGTTGCGCCTGGTCTACAAAACCACGCCCGAGGGCCGGCGCCTCGCCGAGGTTATTCAGGCGATGCTGCGGCCGGTCGGCGTGACGCTCGAAATCCGCACCAACGAGTTCGCGACCTTCTACAGCGATCTGCGCGCCGGCAATTTCGATCTCGCCGCCAGCCAATGGGTCGGCGTCGCCGATCCGCATCAGTACTATCTGGTCTTCGCTTCGCGGATGACGCCGGCGGGCGGCGGCAACAATCGCGGCGGCTACGCCAATCCGGAAATGGACCGCCTGCTCGCGGCCGGCGACGCGGCGCTCGATCCCGCCGCGCGCCGCGCGATTTACGCCCAGGTGCAGCGGCTCGCCGCCGCCGACCTGCCCTACGTCTCGCTCTGGTGGATCGATAACGTCGCCGTGTTCAATCGCCGTCTCGACGGCTTCGCGCCGTTTCCCAACGGCAGCCTGATTTCGCTCGCCGCCGCCCGCTTCGCGCCGGCCGCCGCGACCGCGCGGACGCCGCCCCGGTGATGCGCTACTTCGCTCGCCGCCTGATGGCGCTGGTTCCGGTCGCGCTCGGCGTCGTCACGCTGACCTTCGCGCTGATCCATCTCGTGCCCGGCGATCCGGTCGTCGCGATGCTTGGCGATTACGCGGCTCCGGCCGACGTTCAGGCGCTGCGCCACGAACTCGGCCTCGACCAGCCGCTGTGGCGACAATATGTATTATTTCTCTACGGTCTGGCGCACGGCGATCTCGGCGAATCGATCTCGCAGCGCGCATCCGTCGCCCGGCTGATCCGCGAACGCTATCCCGCCACGGTCGAGCTGGCGCTGGCCGGTCTCGCCGCCGCGATCCTGATCGCCTTTCCGCTCGGCCTGATCGCCGGCGCCGATCCCGGCGGTCCGGGCGATCTCGGCGCGATGGGCTTCGCCATCCTGGGCATCTCGGTGCCGCATCTCTACCTCGGCCCGCTCCTGATGATCGTCTTTTCGCTCGATCTCGGATGGCTGCCGCTGACCGGACGCGGCGGCTTCGCCCATCTGATTCTGCCCGCGTTCACGCTTGGCGCCGCGCTGGCCGCGATCCTTGCCCGGATGCTGCGGCAGAGCCTGGTCGAGGTGATCGGCGCCGACTACATGCGCACCGCGCGCGCCAAGGGCCTGGGCCCCGTGCGCGCACTGTTCCGCCACGGCTTGCGCAACGCGCTTACGCCGGTGGTCACGCTGCTCGGACTCGAAGCCGGCGCGCTGCTCACCGGCTCGATCGTGACCGAGATCATTTTCTCCTGGCCCGGACTCGGCCGGCTGATGATCGCGGCGATCAACAATCGCGACTATCCGCTGGTGCAGGGATGCGTGCTGGTGTTCGCGCTCAGCTACGTGGTCGTGAATCTCCTGACCGATCTGCTCTACAGCGCGATCGATCCGCGGGTGCGGCTCGCGCGATGAAGCCGCGGCGCAATCCCTCGCTGATCGCCGGCGGCGCGATCGTCGCGCTGATCGCCGCGGTCGCGATTTTCGGTCCGGCGCTGAATCGGACCGATCCGCTCGCGATCGATCTCGGCCTCTCGCTCGCCGGGCCCAGCCCGGCGCATCCGCTCGGATGCGATTCGCTGGGCCGCGATATCCTCGCGCGGATTCTGGCGGGCGCGCGCGTTTCGCTGGGCGTGGCGATCGTGGTGGTCGCGGTTTCGATGGCGATTGGCGCGTTCGTCGGCGGCGCCGCCGCGCTCGCCGGCGGCCGCGTCGACGGCCTCGTGATGCGCGCGGTGGATATCGTCCTCGCCTTTCCGGGAATCCTGCTGGCGATCGCGCTCGCGGCGATCCTCGGTCCCGGCCTGGCCGATCTCGTGGTCGCGCTGGGCGCAATCGGCTGGACCGGCTATGCGCGGCTGGTGCGCGGCGAAGTGCTCTCGCTGCGCGAACGCGAATATGTCGAAGCGGCGCGCGCCTTGGGCGCGCGGCCGGCGCGCCTGCTCTGGCGTCATTTGCTGCCCGGAGTCGCCGGTCCGCTCGCGGTGCAGGCGACCTTCGGCGTCGGCGGACTGATTATCGCCGAGGCCGCGCTTTCATTCCTCGGTCTGGGCGTGCCGCCGCCCGCGGCGAGCTGGGGCAATATGCTCGATAGCGGCCGCGCCTTCATCCTGATCGCGCCGCATCTGACCACCGCCCCCGGCGTCGCGATCGGACTGTCGGTGCTGGGCTTCAATCTGCTGGGCGACGGGCTCGCCCAGCGCTTCGGCCGCGGCCGTTAGGGCGTCGCCGCGGCGCGGGTTCGTCGGATCATTCGCCGCGTTTGAGCCGCGCGAGACTTTCCGCATACGGTGGCCGCGCCACGCCGCGCTCCGTGATAATCGCCGTCACCAGCTCCGCCGGCGTCACGTCGAAGGCCGGATTGAACACGCCGACGCCTTTCGGCGCCACCATCTTGCCGGCGAACTCGACGATCTCCTTCGGCGCACGTTCCTCGATCGGAATCAGCTCGCCGCTCGCGCAGGCGAGGTCGATCGACGACAGCGGCGCGGCCACATAGAACGGCACGTCATGGCGCCGCGCCATCACCGCCAGCGGATAGGTGCCGATCTTGTTCGCCACGTCGCCGTTGGCGGCCGTCCGATCCGTGCCCACGATTACGCAGCTCACCCGGCCGCTGCGCAGCACTGTGCCGGCCATGTTGTCGGCGATCACCGTCACCGGAATGCGATCCTTGCGCAATTCCCACGCGGTCAAGCGCGCGCCCTGCAGAAACGGCCGCGTCTCGTCGGCGTAGACG
Organism: Deltaproteobacteria bacterium; assembly: GCA_021780585.1. GTDB lineage: Bacteria > Desulfobacterota > Binatia > Binatales > Binataceae > JADMIL01. The sequence continues at coordinate 667 of JAJXYM010000162.1, read as the reverse complement.
GCGATCCGTTTGCCCGCTTCGCGCGCCGCGCGCACCACTCCCAGCGCGGTGCCGTAGCCGGCGGTGGCGAGCGCGCCGGCGTTGCAATGGGTCAGCACGGTGGCTTCGGCGTCGAGCAGTTCCGCGCCGAATTTTCCCAGCGCCCGATTCACCGCGAGATCCTCCGCGTAAATCGCGAGCGCCTCGGCGCGGAGCCGCCGGAACAGCCGCGCCCCGTCCAGCGCGAGGTTTTCGCGCAGCGTCCGCTCCATCCGTTCGAGCGCCCACGCCAGATTCACCGCGGTCGGCCGCGTCGCCCGCAGCGTCTTCGCGATCCGGTCGAAACGCGCTTCGGCGCGCCCGCCGGCAAAGTCCCGAAAGCCCAGCGCAACGCCCATCGCGGCCGCCACGCCGATCGCGGGCGCGCCCCGAATCACCATCGTGCGAATCGCCTCGGCCACGCCGCGATAGTCGTCGTAGCGGCGCACGACCTCGCGGCCGGGCAATAGCCGTTGATCGATCATGAAGACGCGATCGCCGCGCCATTCGATAGTCTTGACCGCCAAGGGAATTGAATCTCTCTATGATTGGGCGGCGCGGCGCGCCGCCCGGAATGAATTAGCAATTCGCCGAATCATGGCAATGGCGGCGCGGATCAAACCATCCACGCCGCCATTCCAGACGCTTT
>JAJXYM010000195.1 GCA_021780585.1 Deltaproteobacteria bacterium | reverse complement strand
CGCGGCGACCACGAAATCGCGGCGCGAAACCGACAGCGCCTCGGCGCGGACGACGCGGGCGACCTGCGTCCACGAGACCAGTCCGATCACCAGCAGGACGGTGACGAGTCCGGGCTGGAGCACGGTCACCAGCGCCATCGCGAGCAACAGCGCCGGCATCGCCAGCATCACGTCGGTCAGGCGCATCAGGATCGAATCGACGGCGCCGCCGAGGAAGCCGGCGGCAAGGCCGATCGCGACGCCGATCGCAAGCGTCAGCGCCATCGCGGCGACGCCGACGGCCAGCGAGATCCGCGCGCCGTAAATGATCCGCGAGAGGACGTCGCGGCCGAGCTGATCTGTGCCAAGCGGGAATGCGAGCGAGGGCGGCGCGGGATCGCCGAAGGTCGGCGCGACCGCGCGGGCGGGATCGTGGGGCGCAAGAATCGGCGCGCCGACCGCGACGATCACGAGTCCGAGCACCATCAGGGCGCCGGCGGCTTCCATGAAGTTGAACCGGATCTTCATCGCTGGACCGTTAGCGACGCGCGCGTCATGGATCGTCGGAGCGCTTTAATCGGGGCCGACGCCGAGATCGATGCGCGGATCGAGCCAGGCGTAGAGCAAATCCACGATTAGATTGGCGACAACCACCAGCGCGGCCGAGAACAACACCGTGCCCATGATCAGCGGGAGATCGAGGTTGAAGACGGCCTCGAAGGCGAGCCGGCCCAATCCCGGCCAATTAAAGACGGTTTCGGTCAGGACGACGCCGGAGAGCAGGCCGGCGAAATCGAGACCGGCGATCGTTACGAGCGGCAGGATCGCGTTGGGCATCGCGTGACGGAGCATCGCGGCGCGACGTGACAGGCCCTTGCCGCGGGCGGTGCGGACGTAATCCTGATCGATCGCGTCGGCGAGACTAGCGTGCAGGACGCGCGAATAATAGGCGGCGCCGCCGAGCGCGAGCGTAAGCGACGGCAGCACGAGGCTGAGCGGGCCGTCGAAGCCGCCCAGCGGGAACCATCGGAGGTACAGGCCGCCGGCGAGTAGCAGCAGCGTGCCGAGCCAGAACACCGGCATCGAGAGCAGCGCCAGCGCGACAATCAGCAAACCATTGTCGAGCGCGCGATCGCGATAGGCCGCGGCGAGCGTTCCAGCGCCGACGCCCAGAATGAGCGAAAGGGCGATCGCGGAGACGGCGAGAATCGCGGTGGCGGGAAAGCGGCTCACGATCAGATCGGTGACGGCTTCGCGGCGGATATAGGAGCGGCCGAGGTCGCCATGCAGCGCGCGATCGACATAGCGCGCATATTGGACATACAGCGGTTGATCGAGGCCGAGCTGGCGGCGGATGGTCGCGAGCGTTTGCGGGTCGGCTTTGGCTCCGGCGACCGCAACCGCCGGATCGGCCGGCACGATATAGGCGATCGTGAAGGTGATAAGCGAGGCGCCGGCGAGGACGATGAAACCGAAAAACAGGCGGCGAATGACGTAGGAAAGCATCGCGCCAGCGCGCCTCTTACGTGGCGGCGAGGACTCCGCGCGCGGCCAGGATGCGGGCGAGATGGAGTTCGGCGCGAGCGCGCTGGCGCGCGGCGGCGCCGGACGCGGCGGCGGCGAGTCGGAGCTCGATCGCGGCGCGGTCGGCGTCCGACAATTCGGCGATCAAGGCTTCGAGCGCGGCCAGCGTCTGCGCGTCGGCCGGAGCGATCGCGCCGGCGTCACGGGCGCGGCGCAACGCCTCGAAATGCGTGAGAAACGCGACCAGCGAGGAGTAACCGCGCGGATTCATCCGACCGAAGCGGCGCCGATTGGCGCGATCAGGAGTCCGACGAAGTAACCGATAGCGGCGGCGCCGAGCGCGATCGCAAGAAAACGGAAGCCGGCGAAAATCGGCGCGCGCTCGCCCGCCAGCAGCCCCTCGAAAACATAGCCGACCGCGAACAGGACGATCGCCGTGGTCGCGATTCCGGCGGTCAGGCCTTCGCGCACCGAGGAAATCAATACGAACGGCAGCAGGGGAACGAGGGCGCCGATCAGAAACGCCACGCCCATCAGCAGGCCGTCGACGGTCGCGTTGCCGAAGGCGGCGTCGGACAGGCCGTAGAGTTTTTGCTCGGCGGTCGAGAACAGCGCGGCCGGCGCGCGGCTCAGCAGCTTCACGATCCGGTAGCCGGCCTCGCGCGAAAGTCCCTCGCGGGCAAGCGCGGCGAGCAGCTCCTCTTGCACGACATAAGGCTGGCTGGCGGACTCGCGGCGCACGAGTTCGAGCTGGTTGCGCATCACCTGGGTTTCCGCCCGCGTGCCCAGATAGGCCCCGGCGCCCATCGAGAGCGCTCCGGCGGCGGTCGAAGCGAGGGCGGCAAGGATTACCTGCGAGCGTCCCGATACCGCGCCGCTCAATCCCGCCAGTACGCCGGCGGTGGTGAGCACGCCGTCCTGGATGCCGAAGACGATTTCGCGGACGCTGCCGAGTCGTTCGAAGGTCCGCCGCTTTTCCGCGGGATTGAGCGCAGCCACGCGAGTCAGAATTTATGATCGGCGGGGCCGAAATCGCCGCCGGGTTCCCAATCCGCCGGACATAGCTGGCCGGTGCGAATTGCGCGGACGACGCGGAGCGTCTCGCTCACGCTGCGGCCGACATTGATGGGACTGGCGACGCAGTAGGCGACGGTCCGCGCGCGGTCCAGGACGAACGTCGCGCGCAGCGCCACGGATTCTTTTTCGTCGAACACGCCGTAAGCCTGCGCCAGACGGCCGCCGGCGTCGGCCAGCAACGGATAGCTGACGCCGCCCAGCTCGTGGGCCCAGCGGCGATGCGATTCGGCGTCATCGACGCTGACGCCGACGATGCTCGTATGTTCGGCCTTAAAGGCCGGCTGCGCCTTATGGAAGCCGATCACCTCGGTCGGACAGATGAAGGAGAAATCGCGCGGATAGAAGAACAGCACGACCAGTTCGGAGCGGATGCCGTCGAGGTTGAGATGGCTCAGTTTGCCGTCGAAGGCGCACGGCAGATCGAAGAGCGGCGCGGAATCGCCGGGTTTCAGCATGGCGGCGTCTGGACCATCAGGTAAATCATCTATATCGAAACCGCGGGGCGCGCGAGCATCGGCCTACTGGATTTCGTAGGTAATCGACACCGTCGCCGGAACCGTGATCTGCCCCGGCTGGATCGGCGTCGGCGCCGCCGTCGCGGACATCGCCATCGCCCGCATCATCAGCGGACGCGGTCCGATTTCACTTTGCGTGGTCGCGGTCAGAATCGGGCCAAGCTTGACGCCGAGGGCGTTGGCCAGCGCCAGCGCCTGGGCTTGAGCGTCGTGGGCGGCGCGGGCGATCGCTTCACTACGGGCGCGGGTTTCGTCGCGCAGGTTGAAGTCGAGCGAATTGATGCGGTTGGCGCCGGCGCCGATTGCGGCGTCGATCAGCGGACCGACCAGATCGAGGGAGCCGGTCTCGACCGTAATCGAATTTTCGGCGCGATAGCCGACCACCACGGGTTTGGCGTTGGGCCGCAGTTCGTTGGCGTATTCGGGATAGAGCGAATAGCCGCCGGTCCACGTTTTGCCCTTGTCGCCGAGCTTGGCCTTGAGGGCGTCCGCCACTTTTTGCGCCAGCTCGCCGTTGCGGCCGGCCGCTTCGGCCGCGGTCGCGGCGTGGGTTTCGATCGCGAGGCTGAGCGTGGCGTAATCGGGCGCGGCTTCGGTCTCGCCCGAACCGCTCACGCGGATCGTGCGCGGGGGCGGCGCGGAACTGTCGGCGGCGCGGACCGGCGACGCGGTTATGGCCGTGGTCGCGAGCGCAACGATGATGAGGGCGAGCGAATTTCGGAAGCGTGCGGTCAAGGTCATGCGAAGTCTCCTGGTCGGCGCGGACGCGCCGTTCGCGCGCCCATCCGGTTGCGACCGAGCGCGCGCCGCTTAAGCTCGCGGCGCTCAAGCGACGCTTCGATTGAATCCAGCGCTTGCGGGCGCGTCAAGGAGTTAAGGCCGAGGGCGGGCAAAGCCGCCGTGCTCAAGTGGTTCCGGCAGCGTTACGAGATCGAGGAATTTTCGCTGCCGGAAGTGCGCCGGGCGCGGGTTGATTATGACGGCGTGGCGGCCGGGGGGCGGGGCGATGCGCCCGCGCGCGTATCCATATAAGATA
>JAJXYM010000038.1 GCA_021780585.1 Deltaproteobacteria bacterium | reverse complement strand
CTGATGGGTTTCGAGGCGGCCGCGGACGCGGTCTGAGGCTGCGGCGATGCGCGGCGGGAACGCGGAAGCGATCGGCGGCGCGCCGCCGCCAATCCGCAACTGGATCGTCGCGACGGTCGCGCGGCGCTGGCCGCGGGCGGGCGTCGCCGCGATCGCGGAGCTGCGCGGCGACGCCTCGACCCGGCGTTTCTGGCGCGTCGCGCTGGCCGATGGCGCGCAAGGCGCGCCGGCGACCGCGATCGCGATCGATCTCGGACCCGACGATCTGCCTCATTACGTTCGCGCGCTCGGACTGATCGCGACTCCACCTGACGAACCGCCCTGGGTGAACGTGCATCGCCTGCTTGCCGCGAGCGGCGTGGCTGTGCCGGAACTATATTCCGCCGACGCGGACGCGCGGATGCTGCTGGTCGAGGACGTGGGCGAGCTGTCGCTGGCGGAGGCGGCGGCGCGCGGCGACGCGGGCGATCTTTATCGATTGGCGGCGGACCAGCTTCTGCTGATTCATCGGGAGGGCGCGCGGCGGCTCGACGCCCGCTGTATCGCCTCGCGGATCGCCTACGACGAACGGTTGTTTCGCTGGGAGCTCGAACAGTTCGTCGAACTCGGCGCGGCCGACGCGCCGGGCCGCTTCGACGCGGCGGCGGTGGCGCGCGAGCTCGACCAATTGGCGGGTCGGCTCGGCGCCTATCCGCGCGTGCTGGCGCATCGCGATTACCACGGCGGCAATTTGTTCCTGCAATTCAATCGGGCGGGCGAACCGCTGCTGCGGGTGATCGATTTCCAGGACGCGCTGACGGCGCCGGCGGCGCAGGACCTCGCCGTGCTGCTGACGACTCGCGACGCCGCGCGAATAATCACTCCGACGATCGAGCGCCGCGTGCTCGATTACTATTTCACGGCCTATCTCCGGCGCGACGCGCCGATGGCGCTCGGGAGGGAGGATTTCCAGGAGAGCTACCGCCTGTGCGTGTTGCAGCACGCGCTGAAGGTAATCGGACGTTTCCGCCGGCTCGAACGCGACGGCAAGTCCGGCTACGCCCGCTTTATCCCGTTCGCGATCGCGCAGGCGCGGCGGATGCTCTCCGGCCGGGGCGATTTTATCGCCTTGCGCGCGGCTTTCGGCGAATAGGCGATCGATCATGAAAGCGCTGGTGCTCTCGGCGGGATACGGCGAGCGGCTGCGTCCGCTGACCAACGGCGTCCCGAAACCAATTCTCGAAGTCGGCGGCCGGCCGCTGATTCACTATCCGCTGCTGATGCTGCGGCGGGCGGGAATCGTCGACGTCGCAATCAACGTTCATCATCTGGCCGAGGTAGTCGAAAAATCGCTCGGCGACGGCGGCGCGCTGGGACTGCGGATAACCTATTCGCCGGAACCGACGCTGGCGGGCACCGGCGGACCGCTGCTCGCGTTGCGCGAATATTTCGACAATGAGACTTTCGTCCTGCTCAATTGCGACACGATAATCGATTTGGAGCTCCGCGCGATGATTGAGTTCCATCGCCAGGCCGGCGCGCTCGCGACTTTTCTGCTGCGCGCCAGCGGCGACGCGGACGCCTATAGCCGAATCGAATGCGACGGCGGCGGACGAATCCGGCGGATGCGTCTGCTCAAGGGCCGGACCCCGGGCGATTTCGCCGATTATCCCGCGCGGATCGGTCCTGACGAGGCGGCGGCATTGCGGCCGTATATGTATTGCGGGGTGATGGTATGCGAGCCGGACGTGCTCGCGATGACGCCGGCGGCGCCGCCGTTCAGCCTGATGACGCAAGTATTCGCGCCGGCGCTGGCGCGGGGCGCGGCGCTTTACGGCTTCGTCCATCGCGGATATTTCCGCACCGTCGATGACCTGGCGGGGTACGAGGCGCTGCGCGCGGAACTGGCCGCGGCTCCGCCGCCGCTCGGTTATCTCGACTGAGCGCGACCATCCGGCGTTCGCCGGAATACTATTTCAACGATCGCGTCGCCGGTTGATATAGCGAAAAGAGCCGCACAATTTCGGCCGTATCGATATAGTCAATTGGAATTGTCTGACCGGCGGCGGCCGGCGCTAGCGCCGGCCGCCGCCGCATACTCAGGACGAGCCGCGCCGGATCAGCGTCGCGACGGTTCGAAATCGACGCCGAGCGCCGGATTTTCGACCTGGCCGCCGCATGCGCGGGCGAGTAATGGACGCACTTCCTCGGCGAAGATGCGCATCTGATCCTCGACCTCGCGCCCCTCGAAACCGCCGGTTTCGAACCACGCGTGGAACATGAAGTCCTCGTACCCGCAGCTTTCCTTGATCTTCATGATCGCTTCGGCGACTTCGGCGGGCGCGCCAAAGAGCGCCACCTGCTTGTCGAGCAGGGTCTGGCCGTTGACCTTGCGCGAGATGTCAAGCATCGGCTCGTTGGCGTCCGCGAGCACGGCGGCGAAGCCGAACGGCCCGTAGTAGTCCCATTGCAGTTCGAGCGAGTTGCGGAAGCGGGCGAGCTCGCGCTCGCGATTCATGCCGGGCGCGAGCAGATGGATATAGCGGGCGGTGACGACGCCGCGGCGGCGTTCCGAGTCCCATCCGAACTTGAAGCGGCCGCGGCCGAGCCGGTCCGGCCATCCCTGCTTCTCGGATTCCTCATAGTACATTTCGATATTTTTGCGCAGGCGCGAGTTGGGCTCGACGATGAAATAGCCATTGACGCCGCGCTGCGCCGCCCATCGAATGGAGCGTTCCGTCGTCAGCGGTTCCCATAGCTGCGGATGGGGCTGCTGGAGCGGCTGCGGAAAGACCTGCAATTCCTTGAGCACGGTCGAAGTTTGCGTGACCGGATTGGGTCCGCCGTAGGGATCGGGACCGCCGATCGCGAGGACTTCGTCGAGCCGCCGGCCGGCCTTGCCGCTGTTGAAATACGCGATCGTCTGCTTGTGATTCCAGCGCGTGAAGACCGGCGGAATCGTATAGAACTGGCCGTGATGTGAGAACGACGGCTGGGTCCACGCCTTGATGATGATGTCGTAGGCTTCCTGATAAAAGGCGCGGTTGCGTTCCTGGTCCTGGATGGTGGAAAAGGGCCAGCCGAAGACTTCGGCCTCGCGCGGCTGATAGCCGCGGCCGATGCCGAATTCGAGCCGTCCGCCGCTCAGCACGTCGAGCATCGCGGCCTGCTCCGCGATTCGTATCGGATGCCACCACGGCAGGATGTTGGCGGCCTGACCGAGGCGGATCCTGCTGGTGCGCGCGGCGATCGCGGTTTCGGTGAGCAGCGGGCTGGGCGAGAACTCGGCGCCCTCGGGCTGGAAATGATGCTCGGTCATGAAGAAGTAGTTGAAACCGAGACGGTCGGCGAGGATGCCCTGGCGGACCTGATTGACCAGCACGCGCTGATTGCTTTCGTGGACTTCGGCGAGGCTGCCGTCGTTGATGACCACGCCGTCGGCCGTGGTCATGACCGGCAGGTCGCTCGCGCCGTTATGAAAGACGCCGATTTCGAGCATCGCTAATCGCTCCTTTGAGACTTTCGATCAACTGACTATTCTCGCGCCGTAATCAAACCGCCGAGTAGCCGCCATCGACGACGAATTCCGCGCCGGTGACGTAGGAGGCTTCGTCGCTGACCAGGAAGAGGACGACGTTGGCGACCTCTTCGGCGGTGCCCTCGCGTCCCATCGGCACGACCGCTTTGACGCCGGCGCGCAGATCGTCGGGAATCAGATCGGCCATCTGGGTGGAGATGACGCCGGGATGGACGGAGTTGACGCGGATGCCGTTGCGGGCGTATTCGGCGGCGGCGGTTTTGGTGAGCAGGCGGACGGCGCCTTTCGTGCCGTGATAGGCGGCCGAGGTCGGCGTGCCGACAAGTCCCGCGACCGACGAGATGTTGACGATCGCGCCGCCGCCCCGCCGGCGCATCGCGGGCGCCGCGGACTTCATCCCGAGCCATACGCCTTTCTGATTGATATTGACGATCGAATCCCAGAGCTCCTCGCTGGTCTCCTCGATCTTCGCGCCGTTGTAGACGCCGGCGTTGTTGACGAGGATGTCGAGGCCGCCGAATTCGCGTTCGCAGGCGTCGATGGCGGCGCGCCAATCGGCTCCGCGCGTCACGTCGAGGCGGACGGCGGCGGCGACTTTGGCGCCCGCTTTCGCATTCAGTTCTTTGGCGAGATCG
>JAJXYM010000232.1 GCA_021780585.1 Deltaproteobacteria bacterium | reverse complement strand
CGCGGTCAAGGTCGCCTGGGCGGTCTCATGCTCATTGGCGGGCATCTGGATCGCCATTTCACCGCCGGGCGTCAGGGCGCGGAAGCAGGCGGCCAACACCGCGCGATGGTCGCCGAGCCATTGCAGAGCGGCGTTCGAAAAGACGATCGTGTATTCGCTCTCGGCGGCGAAATCGCGGATATCCTCGCGGACGAAGGCGACGCGCGCCCGTAATTCCGGGTCGAGCGCGGCGCGCAGTTCGTTGGCTTTGTCGATCATCGCGGGGGAGGAATCGATGCCGCGGGCGTGGCCGCCCGAGCGGCGCGCGAGTTCGATCGTATGCTCGCCGGTGCCGCAGCCGAGATCGACGATTCTTTCTTCGGCGCCGCGCGCGAAGCGCAGGCGGGCGAAGATCAATTCGACCGGTTCGGCGCGGTAGCGGCGGAAGCGATGATAAAGTTCGGGGTCCCAATCAGCCATCGAACGGACTCACGGACGCGATCGCGTCGCGCCCGAGCATACGGCGCACGTCCCATCCGAACAAGCGCCGGCGCCAATGCGGCGCCCGTGGATCCTCGGGTCAAGCCCGAGGATGACGTTCGTTGTTTGCGCGATGGCCGCGCCCGATGCGGAGCGTAGTCCGCGACCGTCATGGCCGATGCGGAGCGTCGTCCGCGACCGTCATGGCCGGGCTTGACCCGGCCATCCAGACCGATGGACCCTCGGGTCAAGCCCGAGGGTGACGGCAGCGCTTCATGGCCGGGCTTGACCCGGCCATCCATTGCGGCGACGCTTGACAACGCGCCAGCGGCGGACAACTTCTTCTCGGAATAATCCGACAATCGATCGAAGCACGCGGCGCATTCGCCCATAACGACGCGACTCGCACAGGAGCGACGATGCAGTACACCAGGCTCGGCAATACCGGCATGACCGTCTCGCGCATCTGCCTCGGATGCATGAGTTACGGCGACAAGAAATGGCGCGAATGGACGGTTGGCGCGGACGAGGCGCGCGAACATTTCAAGCTCGCGCTGGAAGCGGGAATCACCTTCTTCGACACCGCCGACGTCTATTCGGTCGGCGTCAGCGAGGAGATCACCGGCCGCTGGCTGGGCGAGATGGCGTCGCGGGACGATATCGTCCTCGCCACCAAGGTTCACGGCGCGATGGCGAAGGGGCCGAACCGCCGCGGCCTCAGCCGCAAGCATATCATGGAGGCGTGCGAAAACTCCCTGCGCCGCCTCAAGATGGATTACATCGACCTGTATCAGATCCATCGCTGGGACTATTCGACTCAGATCGAGGAGACGCTCGACGCGCTCGACACGCTCGTGCGCCATGGCAAGGTGCGCTATCTCGGCGCCAGCAGCATGGCGGCGTGGCAGTTCTCCAAGGCGCTGCATACGGCGGGCGAGCGCGGATGGCATCGGTTTGTCGCGATGCAGAACCATTACAACCTGGTCTATCGCGAGGAGGAGCGCGAGATGATTCCGCTCTGTATCGACCAGGGCGTGGGCGTGATTCCGTGGAGTCCGCTGGCGCGCGGCTTTCTGGCCGGGAATCGCAAGCGCGAGGGCGGAGACGCGGCGACGCTCAGGGCGCGCACGGACGATTTCGCCCGCGGGCTGTACCATCAGGAGCACGACTACGATATCGCGGAGGCGACCGAAAAGGTCGCGCGTGAGCGCGGCGCGACGCCGGCGCAGGTGGCTTGCGCATGGATTCTGCAGGCGCCGGGCGTGACCGCGCCGATCGTCGGCGCGACCAAGGCGAACCATCTCAAGGAGATTATCGCGTCGGTTGAGCTCGAGCTGACGGCGGAGGAAGTCGCGGCGCTGGAGGCGCCTTATCGGCCGCATCCGGTGCTCGGCCACGAGCAGCCGAATCCGGCGCGGATGGCCGCGGCGGCGGACGTCCTTCCCCGTCATGGCCGGGCCTGACCCGGCCATCCCAACCGATGGACCCTCGGGTCAAGCCCGAGGGTGACAAAAAAAGACGCCCGAGGGTGACAAAAAAGGGTGCTCGGGGGGTGGTGGAAAAAAGACGCCCGAGGGTGACAGAAAGGACGCCCGAGGGTGGCGGAAAAGGGCGCCCGAGGGTGACGGCGAGCGCGCCGCGCCTCTGGCTCCGTCATGGCCGGGCTTGACCCGGCCATCCACGCTTCGCTAGCCCCGTCGAAGCGATGACAGGCGGCTGGGTCTACATCATGACGAATCGTCCGAACGGCACGCTTTACGTAGGCGTGACCGCCGACCTTGCGCGCCGCGTGTGGGAGCATCGCGAAGGGTCGGTCGAGGGTTTCACGAAACGCTATGGCCTAAGACGGCTGGTTCACACCGAGTGGCACGAGGACATCAGAGATGCGATTCAGCGCGAAAAAAATCTCAAGCACTGGCCGCGTGCGTGGAAGCTGTCGCTGATCGGGAGCAGCAATCCGCACTGGGACGATCTCTACGAAAGGCTCACATAGTCACATGGATGGCCGGGTCAAGCCCGGCCATGACGATCGCCGGTTGGTTGTGCGAATGATGTGGATGGCCGGGTCAAGCCCGGCCATGACGTTCTCGGGGACGTTCTCGGGATGGTTGGTCAAGCCCGGCCATGACGTTCTCGGGGACGTTCTCGGGATGGTTGGTCAAGCCCAGCCATGACGGAGCCAGCGGCGCGGCGCGCTCGCCGTCACCCTCGGGCGTCTTTTTTCCGCCACCCTCGGGCGCTTTTTTTTTGGTCACCCTCGGGCGTGACCCGAGGGTCCATCGGTCTGGATGGCCGGGGTCAGACCCGGCCATGACGTCCAGTCGGATCGGCCGTGCGCTAGTCAGGCGCGGAGCAGTTCGCGCAGGACGTAGGGCAATACGCCGCCGTGGCGGATATATTCGACGTCCTCGGGCGTATCGATTCGCGCCAGCACGTCGAACTCTGTCACTTTGCCGTTTTCCTCGGCGCGCACCTTGAGCGTCTGGCGCGGCTTGAGGCCGTCCGTGAGGCCGCCGATCGAATAGACTTCGCGGCCGGTCAGGCCCAGGCTGGCGCGATTCTGGCCGTTGACGAATTCGAGCGCCAAGACCCCCATCCCGACCAGGTTGCTGCGATGTATCCGCTCGAAGCTCTCGGCGATCACGGCGCGCACGCCAAGTAGTTGCGTGCCCTTCGCCGCCCAATCGCGCGACGAGCCGGAGCCGTACTCCTTGCCGGCGATAATCACCAGCGGCACGCCCTCCTTGCGATACTGCTCGGCGGCGTCATAGATCGTCGTCTTCGCGCCGTCCGGCAGATGCGCGGTGACGCCGCCTTCGACCCCCGGCACGAGCAGATTCTTGAGCCGGATATTGGCGAAGGTCCCGCGCACCATCACCTCATGATTCCCGCGGCGCGCGCCGTAGGAATTGAAGTCCTTCGGCTGGACGCCGTTGGCGACCAGGTAGCGGCCGGCGGGACTGTCGGTCGCGATCGAGCCGGCGGGCGAAATATGATCGGTGGTGACGCTGTCGCCGAGGACCGCGAGCGCGCGCGCGCCGACGAGGTCGCCGACCGGCGCCGGATGCGGTCCGACGCCGTCGAAAAAGGGCGGCGCCTTGACGTAGGACGAATCGTCCGACCATTGGAACAGATTGCCCGCGGGGATTTTCAGGCTCTGCCAGCGCTCGTCGCCCTCGAAGACCTGGCCGTATTCCGCGCGAAACATCGCGGAATCGACCGACGCGGAAATCGCGGCTTCGATTTCGGCCGCGGTCGGCCAGAGCTCGCGCAGATAGACGGGCGCGCCTTTTGAATCGCGCGCGAGCGGCTCGACGTTCGGGTCGAAGTCCATCGTGCCGGCGATCGCGTAGGCCACCACCAGCGGCGGCGAGGCGAGATAATTGAAGCGCACGACGGGATTGATGCGGCCTTCGAAATTGCGATTCCCGCTCAGGATCGCCGTCGCGACGAGATTTCCCTGTTTGATCGCGCCGGCGATCGGCTCGGCGACCGGGCCGCTGTTGCCGATACAGGTGGTGCATCCGTAACCGACGAGATTGAAGCGCAGCTTTTCGAGATACGGCGTCAGGCCGGCGCGATTCAGATAGGCGGTGACGACCTTGGACCCCGGCGCAAGGCTGGTCTTGACCCACGGCTTGACGGTGAGGCCGCGCTCGACCGCTTTTTTCGCCAGCAATCCAGCGCCGATCAGCACGGAGGGATTCGAAGTGTTGGTGCAGCTCGTGATCGCGGCGATCACGATCGCGCCGTGGCCGAGCGGGAATTTTTCGCCGTCCATTGCGACTTCGAGGCGCGTCGCGATCGGCCCGGTCGCGGGCGGCGCGACCCGTTCATGCGGGGCGACCTCGGGATTGCCGCCTTCGGCGATCCAGCGATCGACGACTTTCGGATCGGCCGAAGCGTGATTGGCGACTTCCTTCGCCAGGTCGGCGCGAAAGGTTCGCCGCGCCGCGGCCAGCGTGATCCGATCCTGCGGGCGGCGCGGGCCGGCGAGACTCGGTTCGACGGCGCCGAGGTCGAGTTCGAGCGTGTCGGTGAAGATCGGTTCGGGCGACGCCGCCGTGCGGAAGAGTCCCTGCGCCTTGCAGTAGGCCTCGACCAATCGCACCTGGTCCTCGGAACGGCCGGTCAGGCGCAGATAGGCGAGGGTCTGGTCGTCGACCGGGAAGAAACCGATCGTGGCGCCGTATTCGGGCGACATGTTGCCGATCGTGGCGCGGTCGGCGACGCTCAGATGGGCAATTCCTGGTCCGTAAAATTCCACGAACTTGTTGACCACGCCCTGCTTGCGCAGCATCTGCGTGACCGTCAGGACGAGGTCGGTCGCGGTCGCGCCGGGGCGCAGGGCGCCGCTCAGGCGCATCCCGACCACCTGCGGAATCAGCATCGGGCTGGAGCGGCCGAGCATCGCGACTTCGGCCTCGATTCCGCCCACGCCCCATCCGACGACGCCGAGTCCGTTGACCATCGTGGTATGCGAATCGGTGCCGAAGACGCTGTCGGGATAGGCCTCGCCGGCGGCGGAGACGAAGACGACGGGAGCCAGATATTCGAGATTGACCTGATGGACGATGCCGGTATCGGGCGGGACGACGCGGAAATTGTCGAACGCGCGCTGGCCCCAGCGCAGGAACTGGTAGCGTTCCTGATTACGCTCGAATTCGAGTTCGGCGTTGCGCGCGAAGGAGCTCGGCAGGCCGTAGGAATCGACCTGCACGGAATGGTCGATGACGAGATCGGCGGGCTGGAGCGGATTGATGCGGGCGGGATCGCCGCCGAGCCGGCGGATCGCGTCACGCATCACGGCGAGGTCGGCGACCACCGGCACGCCGGTGAAATCCTGCAGCAGCACGCGCGCGGGCATGAAGGAAAATTCGCGATCGCCATCGCGCGCGCCGTTCCAGCGCGCCAGCGCCGCGACGTGGTCGGCGGTGACGTTGGCCCCGTCCTCGCGCCGCAGCACGTTTTCGAGCAGCACCTTGATCGAAAACGGCAGGCGGGCGAGATCGAAGCCGCGTTTGGCGAGCGCTTCGAGCGAGTGGATAACGTGGCTCTTCGAGCCGACGTTGAGGGTCGTTCGCGTGCTGAAACTATCCTTGCTCATCGTAGTCAACCATTTTCGGGAAAATCGTCGTAAGCCTTACGCTTGCCGGGCCCGGTCGGCCGCCGGCGTCTCACCATAGCGTTTGCGCGGCGGACGGGAAAACGGGCGTTCAGGGTAACTCGCGCAGCAGCTTGCCGTTGCTGTCGTAAAAATCGAGCGCGGCCTCGCCCTGGCTGTCGACGCCGATCAGCGCGCGCTGGCGGCCATGTTCGTCGAACAATCGCACCGCCGGGATATTGTCGCCGCTGACGCCCATGATCAGGCGCGTGGCGCCGGTGTCGTCGGAGAAGAGCAGGCCGACGTCCTGATCCTTGCCGAAACCGATCGCGGCGCGCGGCTTGCCGGCATGGTCGTACATCTGCATCACCGGCTCGAAGTTTTGATTCAGGCGCAGCACGGCGTGCGGATGGCCCTGGGCGTCGACCAGCATGATCTCCTGGGCGGCGAGAGATTTCGGCGCCGTGTCGGCGGCGATCGCGGGACGCGGCGCGAGCCATCGGCCGCCGATCGCGCCGCCGGCGATTCCGCCGATCAACGCCACCATCAGGTAGGTCCATTTTCCGCCCGTCATCTGAGCCATCGCAGCATCCCTCCGCGCCGGCCGCTAACGCCGGTTCCGACAATCGTCCGGGCGGCGAAGCAGTCTTTGCGCGAACATCAAATTACCGGCGCGACGCGTCCGGGCAAAGCGAAGCCGCGTGCGGCGGGTCGGCGCGGCGGCGGACGGATCGCGCGAACGCGCGTCGGCGCGGCTACCGAACGGGCGAAGATTCCGCAATTGGAAAGCAATAAAAAATGACTTCCATCTAAAACGGACAACTAATAGCGTCTCATGTCGTGACTGTCGCTGGGTGCGATCCCATGCGTGGGGGGTAATCGATGCACGTGGAGGAGGCACACGGAATGAGTTTGTTGGAAATCAATAGTACGCGGAGATGGCGCGGCGCGATTTTCGGGTCGGCCGTCGCCGCGCTGGCGGCGTTGACGCTGACGCCGGCGGCGCTGGCCAAAAAACCGGCGAAAAACCAGGGCAAGGCAACCACCGTGATCGCTGGATCGGTCACGCCGGGCAAAGGGGCCGTCGTGATCGGCGTCAAGGGCTTGGCTCGACACGTGGTGGCGAATCATAAGACGGGATTCTTCGTCTTGCGCGGAGCCGCGCTGGCGGGACCGCGGACCCTGCTGATTCGTCAGGGCAAAAATCGCTGCGAAATTGCGGTCAACGCGCCCGCCGGGTCGCGGCTGACGCTGCATCAGATAGCGCTCGACCCGACCGCCGGAACCGCCAGCGCTGAGCAGGAGGACCTCACGGTCAGCGGCGCGTTGGCCGCGGTCGATTGCGGCGCGACGCCGAACACGCTGACGGTCGCGACCAGCTCCGGCGACGAGACGATGAGCTTCGATCCGTCGGCGACGATTATCCAGAACGACGCGACCGGCAATCGGATCGTCACCTGCGCCGATCTGGCCAGCTACGCCGGCCAAAGTCCGGCAACGCCCGTCACGGCGCAGGCGATCGTCAACTCGTCGGGCGCGCTCGCGGCGACCGAGGTGGATCTGTATCCCGCCGAATCGGCGGGCGGGTCGGACAACCTCGAGTTCAAGGGGGCGGTCGCGTCGAGCGACTGTCCGACCTCGTTCGTGGTCACGCGCTATCCGGACAACGTGAGCGTGACCGTCGATCTGAGCGCCAACACGCAAATCTCGATCGAGAATCAGGACAATGAAACGCCCGGAAGCTGCGCAGATCTAGCCGACGGCGCTGGCGTCGAAGTCGAAGGGGCGGCGAATCCGAACGGCACGGTCAATGCCGACAGCGTGACCATCCAGGCGCTGCAATTCGAATCCTCGGGGACGATCGGCGCGATCAATTGCGGCGCGAGCCCGCAGAGCTTCGCCTTCACGCCGGGGAACGCGAATACCGCGCTCACGGTTACGCTCGGGCCGACCACGCAGATCAGCGTCAACGACAACGATAACGCGACCTGCGCCGACTTGAGCGCGGGCGCGGCCGACGTCGAGGGGGTGGTCCAGCCGGACGGCAGCGTCGCTGCGACGTCGGTGGATCAATCGAGCGGCTCCGGCGACGGCGGCGGCGATAACTAAAGCCGCATCGACCACAACCGGATCGAGTCGCGGTTAATCGTGCGGAGAGCGGCGGCGTCGGCGAGACGCCGCCGCTTTTTTCGGCGCGCCCCGCGCCCGCCGATGGACGGCTGACGGCGTAGTGAAGCTGCTCGAGGGCGCGGCGGCGGGCTCAAGCGGATGCCGGGCGCATCGCGTAGACGCGCGTCAGTTTGACCTCGATTTCGACCACCTGGCGCGGCTTGCCGCTACGGCCGGGACGGGCCGGCCGCAGGCTGTCGGGAAGTTCGCGGGCGCGGCCATAGACGATCGCGACCGCGCCGTCCGCCCGCCAGGTGGTGAAGGCGACGCGCGGATTCCGGGCGAGATCGGCGCGGCGCACGGCATTGTCGTAAATGACCATGCGGAGCGTCGCGCCCTGCAGCGTCGCGTGAACCGGGGCGAGATGGGGCTGGCCATGCGCGCCGACCGTCGCCATCGCGACCAGCCGGACGCTCCGCCAGAACTCGACGAATTCCTCCGCCGTCATCTGCCGGGGCGGATAGCCGACTGAATCGGCGACGGCGGGCGTGGCGCTGACGGCGCTGCGTTCGAGCAGCCGGCTCAGATCGGGAAATTCATCCATTACTTTAATTTCCTTTCGCTTTCCGAACCGCGGCGCGGGTGGGCCGCGCGATTTGTGGCGGTTTGTCCGCGCCGTCTGGTGCGAAAGCTAATCGCGCGGCGGCGGTGTGGCGACGGCGACGGCGGCGCGCCGATCGCGCTTGAAGACGATCAGCAAATAGCGATACGACGGCAGGAGCAGCAAGGCTCCCGCCGCCAGCGCGAGGGCGAGAATATCGAGCGTTCGGACCGGCGCGGCGGCGTTAAATATCGTCAGATCGGGTTCGAGCAGATAGGGGAATTGCGCCAGCGCCCAGCCCCACAGAATCAATGCGACCTGGCCGGCCGCGCAGATGCGGGCCAAAGCGAAGCGCCTCGTCCAAAGCGCCCAGAGCGCGGCCAGCGCGAAAATCGTGGTGAGCCAGAAGATCGGCCAGGTCCATCCGCGATGGGTCAGGCCGTTCCAGATCAGCGGCGCGCCATGAATCGAAAGCGTCAGGACGACGCCGGCGATTACGCCGACGGCGAGCGCGGCGCCGATCGCGCGGCGGCGGAAATCGTCAGCCAGGGCGGGGTCGCCGACTGCGCCGGCTTCGACGGTCGCATACGTGGCCGCCAGATAGGCGAAAATCGCGAGCGTGAACACGCCGACGCCGAAGCAGAACGGCGTCAGCCACGGCGTAACGAAGTCGCGCAGGACGTGCGGATTGGCCGGGATGCGGCCGGAGGCGATCGCGCCGATAATAATTCCGAGCAGGATTGGCGTGATTAGGCTCGCGATCGAGAAGACCCGGCCCCATTCGCGCCGCGCGCGATCCTGACCGAGTCCGTAGCTGCGAAAGCTGAAGGCGGAGCCGCGCAGGACCACGCCGATCAGCATCAGCGTGATCGGCACATGCATCGCGGTCATGATCCGGGCGAAGGCGGGGGGAAAGCCGTCGAAGAGAATCACGACGACCAGAATCAGCCATACGTGATCGGCCTCCCATACCGGTCCGATCGCGTGGGCGATCAGGTCGCGCTGGGCTTGGGCGCGCGGGCCGGCGGCGCACAGGTCCCATACGCCGCCGCCGTAATCGGCGCCTCCCGTCAGCACGTAGATCGTCAGCGCGACAATCAATACGCCCGCGACGAACCAGAGCGCGAACGGCATCATCGTTCCTCCGTCGCGGCCAGCGCGGCGAGCTCCGCGCTGGTCGGACTCGCCATCACCTGCCGCCACATCAGGAAGGCCACCGTCACGCCGAGGAACAGATAGAGCAGGGAAAAGATGGGAAAGGTGATGTACAGACCGGGCATCGGCGTAACCGCCTGCGCCGTCCGCATCACGCCATAAATGATCCACGGCTGGCGGCCGACTTCGGTCACCACCCATCCGGCCTCGACCGCGATTAGCCCGAGCGGAGCGGCGAGCGCGAGCGCGCGCATGAACCATACCGAGCCGAAAAGATTGCGCCGCCACCACGCCAGCCACGCGCCCCAGAGCGCCAGCGCGGCCATCGCGAAACCCGCGCCGACCATGATTTGAAAGGCGAGATGCACCGCGATCAGCGGACTCGGCCAATCGTTTTCAGGGAACGAATCGAGCCCGCGCATCACCGCGTCCGGGTTATGGTAGGTCATGATACTGAGCATCGAGGGCAGTTCAATCGCGTAGCGCAGGCGGCGCGCGCCGACGTCCGGGATACCGCCGATCGCGAGTGGAGCATGCGGGCCGGTAACGAACAGCCCCTCGAAGGCGGCGATTTTGATCGGTTGCAGGCGCGCGACGGCGCGGGCCGAGGCGTCGCCGCTGAGCGGCTGCAGGATCGCGGCGACCGCGCCGACCGCGAAGGCGATCGCGAGCGCGCGGCGATGGAACAAATTCGCGCGATCGCGCAGCCACATCGCGGCATGGATTCCCGCAACGACGAAGCCGGTGGCGGCGTATGCCGCGATCGTCATATGGACGGTTTCGTGGAGCGCGGCGGGATTGGTCAGCGTCGCCAGCGGATCGATATCGACGGGATTGCCGCCGACCAGGCGAAAGCCGACCGGCGTGTTCATCCACGCGTTCGCGATCACGATGAAAATTCCCGAGACCACGCCCGACAGCGCGACCATCGCGCCGGCTCCCAGATGGGCGCGCGGGCTGACCCGATCCCATCCGTACATATAAATGCCGAGGAAGATCGCTTCGGTAAAAAAGGCGAAGCCTTCGAGCGAAAACGGCATGCCGATAATCGCGCCCGCCCAGCCCATGAAATGCGGCCACAGCAGGCCGAGTTCGAACGACAGGACCGTGCCCGAGACCGCGCCGACCGCGAACATGATCGCCGCGCCGATCGCCCAGCGCCGCGCCAGCAGCAGATAGACCTCGTCGCGCGTGCGCCGATAGCGCCATTCCGCGACGATCATCAGCAGCGGCATCGCGATTCCGACGCAGGCGAAGAGGATATGGAAGGCGAGCGACATCGCCATCTGCGAACGTGCGGCGATCAGATGCGTCATCGTGACTCCAACGGGAACGGCTCAAGCGCCAAGCGGACACGGCTTGCGGTCACGATACGTTCGGTTCCGGCGAGCGGCAATCGCGTCGGCGGGCCATGACGGTCCGGGCGCGAGGGCGCCTAACGCGGCGCCTCGCCGCGCAGCAGGCGCGCGGTCGCGCGGGCGATCTGAAATTCCTCGTCGAGCGGCACGACCCAAAGTTCCGTCGCCGCGCCGTCGGCGCTGAAACGCGCTTCGCGGCCGCTCGCGGCCTGATTACGCGCGGCGTCGAAAGCGATTCCGAAGGTTTCGAGTCCGGCGCAGATCCGGGCGCGGATCGCGGCTGAATTCTCGCCGATTCCGCCGCCGAAGATAATCGCGTCGGCGCGGCCGAGCGCGGCCATATAGGCGCCGATATATTTGCGCGCGCGGTAGCGGAACATTGCGATCGCCAGCGCCGCGTCGGGATGCGACGGCGCCGCGCGCTCCAGCTCGCGCATGTCGTCGGAGAGTTGCGAGACGCCGCGCAGGCCCGATTCGTAATTCAGGATGCGTTCGACGTCGGCGGCCGAAATCCGCTCCGCCGTTGCGAGGTAGCTCACGATCGCCGGATCCAGATCGCCCGAGCGCGTCGCCATCATCAGCCCTTCCAGCGGCGTCAGCCCCATCGAGGTATCGATCGAGCGGCCGGCCTGAATCGCCGCGATCGAGCATCCGGCGCCGAGTTGCAGCGTAATCAGATCGAGGCTGGCCGGAGGCCTTTGGACGATTTCGGCGTAGCGCTCGAGCATCCACGAATGGCCGACGCCATGAAAGCCGAAGCGGCGGATTCCGTGGCGGGCGGCGATCGCGCGCGGAATCGCGTATTCGCGGGCGTGCGGCGGGAGCGTCTGATGGAACGCGGTATCGGCGACGATCACCGACGGCGCACCGGGAAATTTTTCGCGCACCGCCTTGAGCGTTTCGATCGCCGGCGGATTATGCAGCGGCGCGAAGCGCGCGGCGGCCTCGAGTTCCGCGATCACCGCGTCGTTCGCGAGCGTCGGCGCGCTGACGCTCGCGCCGCCATGGACGATGCGATGGGCGATCGCGTCGGGACGCGGCGTGGCGGCGTCGCCGGCGAGCCATTCCAGTGCGCGAATCGCGGCCTCGCGATGGCTGCCGACAGGCGCCGCGGCGTCGCATTTGCGGCCGTCGGCGGATTCCATCGTCGCATGCGCGCGCGGTCCGATCTCCTGAAACACGCCGCGCGCGAGGCGATCGCGACCGGCCGCGCCGTCGCGAATTTCGATCAGCTCGAATTTGAGCGACGAGCTGCCGCAATTGAAGACCAGAATTTTCATCGCGCCCGCGCGATCAACGATCGATCGCGCCTCGATCACGCTAGCCGGGCGGCGCGGACGAGGCGACCGCTTCCGAATCGTTCAGGGAATGAGCACGTTCGATCCCGTGGTCTGGCGCTCGCCGAGCGCGCGATGGGCCGCCGCGGCGTCGGCCAACGCGAAACGGCGGGGCGCCGCGCATCGCACCACGCCGCGCGCCAGCGCGTCGAACAACGCCTGCGCGCGTTCGACCAGTTCCTCGCGTTTGGCGGTGTAGGTCTGGAGCGTCGGGCGGGTCAGGTAGAGGGAGCCTTTGGCGCTCAGGAGATTGACGCTGAACGGCGGCACGATTCCCGATGCCTGCCCGTAGCTGACCATCATACCGCGCGGACTGAGACAATCGAGCGACTTCATGAAGGTCGCCTCGCCGACCGAATCGTAGACCACCGGGACCAGCGCGCCGCCCGTGATCTCCTTGACGCGGGCGACGAAATCCTCGCGGCTGTAAACGATCGTATGGGCGCATCCGTGGGCCGCCGCGAGCCGGGCCTTGTCGTCGCTGCCGACCGTGCCGATCACGGTGGCGCCCAGATGCGCCGCCCATTGGCAGAGAATCTGCCCGACGCCGCCGGCGGCGGCATGCACGAGGATCGTTTCGCCGGGCCGGATCGGGCGGGTCGCATGGATCAGGAAATGCGCGGTCATGCCCTTGAGCATCGTGGCGGCGGCGGTGATTTCGTCGATCGCGTCGGGCAGCTTCACCAGCACCCGCGCCGGCATCACGCGCGCCTCGGCGTACGCGCCGAGCGGTCCGCCGGCGTATGCGACGCGGTCGCCGACCTTGAATTCCGTCACCCCCGGGCCGAGCGCTTCGATCACGCCGGCGGCCTCGCTGCCCGGCGTAAACGGCATCGACGGCGCCGGATAGACGCCGGCGCGGAAATAGATTTCGACGAAGTTGAGGCCGATCGCGCGATGCCGCACGAGGACCTGTCCCGGTCCCGGCGCGGGCACGTCGACCTCTTTGAAGTCGAGCACTTCCGGGCCGCCGGTTTTCGCCACGACGATCGCCTTGCACTTCATCGGAGCCTCCTCGCGCGATACGCCGGCGCGCGGCGTATCCGGTTGGTCAGGACGTTAGCGAGATGGCGCGCGCCGCCGCAAGACGAAAGCGCGCGATCGCGCGCCGGGTCCGCGTCAGCGCAGGCCGACCCAGTCGTCGCCGGCGACTTCGCGCCAGCGCGCGCGGATCGCCGCGAACTCCCCGGCCGGCATCGGACCGGCCTTGAGCAACGCCGCGTTTTCTTCCCATCGCGACGGCCTGGTGGTGCCGATAATCGCGGTATGGACGCCAGGAGCGGCCAGCGTGAAGCGGAGCGCCGCGCCGATCGTGGCGGCGCGATCGCCGCGCAAAGCCGGATAGTCGAGCTTACGCAGCCGGCGCCGATAGGGCCGTCCGTATTCGGGGATGCTCCAGCGGCTCTGGAGCCACGCCGCGTTGGCGATCGGGCGCTTGGCGATCACGCCCATGTCGCGCGCGGCGGCCTCCGGCAGGGCGCGTTCGAGCGCCTCCTGATCGGCGAGATTGACGGAAATCTGCAGCGTGTCGAAGACGCCCAGCGCGATCGCGGCGAGCGCGGCCGGACCGTCGCCACTGTAACCGATCGCGCGCGCCAGGCCTTGCTCGCGCGTTCGCGCCAGCGCCGCGATCAGCGCGTCGTCGCGCAGCGTCTCGGCGTCGCACGAATGGAATTGCAGCAGATCGACGTAATCGGTGCGCATCCGCTTGAGGCTGCGCGCGAGACTCATCGCGACGATCCCGGGCGTCCACTCGCGCGCGGTCAGGCCCTTGGCGTGGCCGCATTTGGTCAGCAAATAGTATTCGTTGCGGCGATGGCCGATCGCGCGGCCGATCAATTCCTCGCTCGCGTCGTAACAGGCGGCGGTGTCGATCACGTTGAGGCCGGCGTCGAGCGCGGAATTGAGCAACGTTTCGACCGTGCGCGGCGCGACGTTCTGATAGCCGATTTCGGACGCGCCGAAACCGATCACGCTCACCATCATTCCGGTTTTGCCCAGCCGCCGCGTTTCCATAGTGATCCGACCACGCCCGCACGATTGATTTGCCGGATAATCGTAAGGGATGCCGCGAGCGAGCGCCACGCGGGCGGGCGGAATCATCGCATGGGGCGCAGCGCCGGCGGCAACTCGAAGGCGCCGTTCGCGTCGCAGGGAAATTCCACGACCTCGATCACCGCGTCCGGCCTCAGCGGACCGTACAGATGGGGAAAGCGCTCGGCCGCGCGCGTCGCCGGGCGCTTTCGGCGCCTCGTAGCGGAGGGGAGCGTCGAGGCGCGCCTCGTCGATACGGAGAACGATCAGATCGCGCCGTCCGCGAAACCACGCGTTGGCCGTCGCGGCAAGTTGCGCGCGCGTCGAGCAATGGATAAAGCCCTCGCGATCGAGCGACGCCGGCGCATAACTTCCGGCCGCGCGCGCCGCTTCCCATTCAGCCCGCCCTGCCAGATGAAATATCATTGCCATTTTTGTTCCGGCGTCTGGAGCGCCGCCGGCAGCCGCTCGATTCGCATACGTATGACGCCCGATTACGCCTTGCCGTCGGGACCATTCGCCGCGGCGGCGGCGACTTTAACGGCTTCCGGCGCCGCGCCGCCGTCGCCATGCGGCTGGTCGCCGTGGCCGTTGACCATCCGGAGCAAGGCCGCCGCGATCGTGTCGAAGGGATTTGCGCCGCCCGTTACCAGGATGTCCGGCACGAAGCGCTGGCCGCGTGCGAGGCCGTCGATCGAATTGATGATTGCGGTGGCGGTTTCGCCCAGCGCGCGGCGCTGCGCCTCGAAACCCTCGGCTCGCGCCATGCCAACGGCGCGGACTTCGGCGCCTTTGGCCGCTCCGGTCTCGCCGATATAGGCGGCCTCGCCGTCGGCTTCGGATTTGCGCGCGGCGGCGCGGTTCGAGGCGATTTCCTTGCCGACCTCCGAACCCGCCAGTTCATGCTGCATATCGGCGCGGCCGCGTTCCGCCTCGAGTTGCACCCGGGCCACCTGCGCGAGCTGTTGCTGGGCGAAGGTGTCACGCTCCTGATGGGCGATTTCGCGCTGTGTGAGTACGTCGACGAGTTCGGTCGGCAATACCACGTCCTGGATATAAACGCCCTTGGTTTCGACCTGATATTCTTCGAGCTTCGCGCGCATATGCGCGAGGGCCTCTTCCTGAATCAGCTGGCGTGTTTCGATAAAGCTGATCGCGGGCATGCTCTGCAGCTTGTCGCGGAAATGATTGCCGACGGCGGCCTGCAGCACCTCGTTGACCAGATTGTACATCGTGCCGACCATCGAGATGACCCGCGGGGCCTTGGTGTCGGCGACGTGAATCTGCACCTGCAGATCAATCGCGAAGACGAAACCCTCGCGGCTTTTGGCGTCGATTTGCTTGAGTTGCTTGTCGAGATTGTGCGCCTGCGACGACGCTTCCGCCCAATTGAGGGTGAGGATCGCGGTCGGCACGATTTCCGCCTGATAGCATCGCGGGTTGATCGGATATTTCCCCGTGCGCAGCGGTTCCTGCCAGATGCCGCGATGGCCGGGTCGGACCAGGGAGCCGAACTTGAAATCGAGGCCGGAAGTGTCCTGCGTCGCCATCCCGACGTACGCCTTGATCACCGCGACTTCGCCCTGTCGCACCACCAGCATCGGCGCGATCTCGACCCGGATCAGGAATGGATTGAGATTGTAGGCGCCGTAGAGCAGCGGATCGTGCTGCAATCCTATCCGGCCGCCATGATCGAGGAACGCCTGAAAATCCTGATAGTTATTATGCAGATGGTTCTTGCTGCCGAAGATGGTTTCGATCACTTCGGAATCGCTTGCTCCCGATCGTTCGAGCTCCTCGACATCCTTGAACTCGCCCAAACGCGAGGCAATTTGACTCGACGGCAGCGGATCGCCCTCGAAAACGGTCACGATGCCGACCGTATCGAGAGAGCTTTCGTTATCGGAGCCGCGGCGGGGCGCGATTCGCAGCACGTCGAATTGATCCGCGTCGAGGCCGAAGCGGCCGTCCTCACCCAGAATCTCATGCGAGAGCGGCACGCCGTAGCATCGCTCTTTCGTAATTACGAGAAACGCCACCGGATGGATCGGCAAAAGCGATCCCGGCGGCAGCACGGGACGTTGCACCCCCTTCTGGCCGCCGCCGCCGACAAAAGCCGGCAGATTCGTGAAATTGCCGAACTCGGGCTTATAGACGGCGGATTTCGCCCCAGTCGGCAACGGCGCGCCGATCTGTCCCACCACCACGCCGATCTCGCCGGCGGGAATCTGGACCCACGGATGTTTTTCCACGCGATAGAGCAGCCACAGCGCGAATCGTAACCCCGGCATCAGCAGCCGCGCCTGATATCCCGCCTCGCCGTTGAACGCGACGGGACTGTCATCGGCGAGTCTGGAAAATGACGCACGCTTGATCAGCAGACCGATCTCGGAGGGCCCGATCCGCCGCAACGACGGCAACACCACGATCGCGATCGCCGCGACGGCGTCGAACAGCGGCGACCACCAATACATCCACGTCGCCGCGACCAACGAGATCGATCCGCCCATGTTCATTAGCCTCGCCTTCATGCGTCGCGCGCGATTTGAGTCAACTTCATCCGCGATTTTGCGATTTGCGCCGTTATCGTTCAATCGCTC
>JAJXYM010000181.1 GCA_021780585.1 Deltaproteobacteria bacterium | reverse complement strand
GACATACTCGGCCTCGCCGAGTTCGCGGGCGGCGCGCGCGAACGCCTCGATCCCGAGGTAAAAGCCTTTCCAATGGAGCATCCGGCCGGTGCTGAGAAAGCGGACCGGCGCGGCGTCGTGCCGCGGCAGGGCGGCCAGCGTCCGAATCTCCTCGGCCGCAAGGCTCACTTCGAGATAGATTTTCACCGCTGGACAGCCGAGCCGTTCGAGCTTGCGGGCGGTCTCGGTGGTTTTCGCCAGTCCGAGCGCGGCGCGCCGGGCGGTCATGCGCACGAAGGGATCGGCGTCCTCGAGCGCCCGGCCCGCCGTTCGCGCCGCTTCGTAGACGATCCCGCGGGCGCCGAAACTCGGCCAGAACGACGCCGGCGCCGATTCGCCGCCGCCCACCGGTCCCCAGACAAAGGGCGGCGCGAGCCGGCCGAGGAAACTCGGCGCCCAGTATTTGCCGAAGGTCACGTGATGCGTCAGGTCGAAGCCGTGCGCGCGTTCGAGACGGCGGGCCAGCGGATAAATTCCGGCCTGCCACAGATAATAGTAGAGCGCCACGCCGCGGGCGCCGCGTTTGAAGAAGCGGGCATAGCGCGGCAGGTCGAAATAGGCCCAATGGACATTTGGCATCGGCTCGCGAGCGAGCGCCCGTTCGATCGCGTCGCGATTATTCGCCCGCGTGATCACCCAGACGTCATGATAGCGCGCAATCTGCCGCATCCAGTCCCAGCCGACGCCGGGTTCCGAACCGCGTCCGGGTTCGCACGAATACGCCGAGAGGAGAACTTTCAGGCCGCTGGCGCTCATGCCGCCTCCAGTTCCGCCGCGGCGAGATTCAGCAGGGTCGCGAGCCGCGTCAGCTTGCCCGTGTCGGCCTCGGCCGCGTCGGCCCATTGGACCAGATTGCCGGCGGCGTAGAGCGCGAACAGCGCCGCGCTCAGCCGATAGTCCAGGTCGAGCCGGCCGCAATAATCGCGCATCCAGCGCGCCGCTTCGCCCGCGCCAAGGTCGCGCCAAATCGCGCCGGCGGCGCGACGCTTCACCAGCGACAGCGACTGCACGAACCAATGGAACAGATCCCATCCGGCGGGCGCGTCGGCGCGCGCGTATTCCCAGTCGAAGAGGTAGAGCCGCCGGCCATCGCGCCGGATATTCCAGGGCACGAAATCGCCATGCGCGAAGTGGAAGTCGATCGCGCTCGAACCGAGCCGCGCCGCCGCCAGCGCGCATCCGCGCTCGAGCGCGGGGCGGTAATAGGGATGGCGCACCGCCGCGATTCGCTCGCGCAGCGATTGCCAGAAGCCGCTTTGCGTGAGCGGCGCGCGATAACTATCGATACGGCTGAGCGCAATCAGCGTCTCCAGATATTCGCCGTCAAAGTCTTCGGGCGCCGGCGCGAGCGGCCGCTCGGGCGCGGATTGCACGCACAGATCGTTGCCGTTCCATTGGCCGGCGTCGAGCAGGCGCGGGAAATCGAAGGTCAACGCGGCCGCGCCGGAGAGTCGCGCCAGGGTCGCGCTCTCGTTGCGCACCAGCGCATTCGACGCCGGATTCGCGCCGATTTTGGCGTAGGCGACGACCGCGCCGGCATGGTCCAGCGCCTGAACCACCGGCTTGCGATCGGGGCCGGGCGTGCCGATCGAAACGGCGAAGCCGAGCCGATCGCGGCCCAGCCGCCGACGCAGAGCGGCGAACAGCGACGCCTCGTCGCCGTTGCCGGCTTCGGTCCGCACCGCGACCCGCCGCAGGATCCGCCGCGCCAGGCCGCGCCGGGCCGCCGTCCGCAGCAGGCGCTTGAGCGCCCGGCCGCGCTGGCTGTGGGCGGCGTAAAGATCGACCGCGCGCGCGGCCATCGCGGGGTCGAGCGGCAGGAGCACGCCGCGCCCGTCGCCGATATTGAACCAGACGAAGGAATCCTCGGCGGGGCCGGAGGCGGCGAAGTCGAAGCGGGCGCGGCCGCGCTTGAGCAGCGCGCCCGCCAGCCAATCGAGGGTTTCGCGACGCGCGCCCGGAAGCCATCCGGGGCGCCGGGCCTGATAGCGCGCGCGCAGCAGATCCGCGCAGACGGCGGCGGCGCCGCGCACGACGGCGTCCGGCGGACCCGCGGCGTCGAGCAGAACCGCGTTGCCATAGGCGCCCGCGAGCTCCCGATAGGCGGCGCGCTGGCGGCGCAACTCCTCCGGCGCGACTTCCCGCTTGCGCGCGAGCAATTGCGCTTCGGGCGCGTCGAGCACGAGCCACAGGTCGGGCCGGGGCGCGAAACGCCTTCCGAGCCGCGCGAGCCACGGTGGACCGCCGTAACGGTAGCGCCGCGGATCGATCAGCAGGTCATCGTAATAGCGATCGGCGATCAGGAGCGTGCTGCGCGCCAGCGCCGGCCGCAATCGCAGCGCGTAGCCGCAGGAGTATTCGGCGCCGTAAAGAACGATCTTCGCGATCGACGGCAGCAACCCGCGCGGCGGCGCGCCGTGCGGATCCGTGACCGGCGGACCTTCGGCGCGCTGCCGGAACAGCGCGGGCCGCAGATGGAACGTCTGGCGGCGGCGAAAGGCTCCGCCGAGCGCGGCCCCGAGTCCTTCGATCAGCGTGCTCTTGCCGGCCCCGTCAGGGCCCATCACCGCGACCATCAGGCCCGCAGGTTCGCGCCAGCGCCGCCAGCGCCGCGCCAGCTCATGCATCCAGTAGCGCAACGGATTGAGCGGATCGCGCGCGACCGCGTGACGCCGGAGCGCGCTTCTGAGTTCGCCTCCGTGCGCCGCGATCACGCTCCAGTCGCCGGTCGCGATCCAGTCCGTCAGCCGCGCGCCCCAGCGATCGCCGAACAGCTCGAGCGCGATCGCCGGCGCGCGTTCGCCCAATTCGGCGTCGAGCTCGGCCAGCCGATCGCGTTGGCGGGCGGGCAGCGCGAGCTTGGAAATTTTCTTGATCAAGAGGTAGGCGAATTCGACTTCGGGAGCGGCGATTTGAAAGCCGTTCCACTCGCGCGCCCCCGCCAGCATCCGTTCGCCAGTCAGATAGACGCGGCCGTCGCGGCGGTAGTCGAGCGCGGCGTCGACCAGGACGAACTCGTCGCTCGCCGCGTCGCGCGCGACAAAGAAGAAGCCGGTGTGCTCATGCCGCAGCAGTTGCACGATCGCCGCGCCGCAATCGCGTTCGAGCGCGCGTTCGACGACGGCCAGGCCGCGCGGCTCGATCGCGATATCGAAGTCGCCGCCGTTGCCCTCCGGCAGATCGCGCCATCCGTGCAGCACGCAGTAGCGCACGTTTTCGCGCTTCAGCGCGACGGCGAGCGCGGCGAGCGGCCGCGCGGCCGCGGCGCGATTACCGCCGGCGATCGTCACGGCGTCACGCGCCGGCGTTCCGGCGAACGCGCGGGCGTTCCCGGCCACCACGCCGTCCGCGTCCGCGATTTCGAAAGTATCCATTACCGGTCTGTACATCCGCGCCCATCGCCGCGCGACTCCGCGGGCGCCGCCCTAGCCTTCGGCCGCGGCCGCTTCCGGCGCGCGCGTCAGCGACGCCGCGCCCTTCCAAATCGCGATCGCGAGCGCCACCCAGTAGCTGAGCGCGAAGACGCCGACCACCGCGACCAGGCTGCCGCTCATGAACGCCGGCAGCGCCAGCAGCAACGTCACGACCCCCGGCGCCGACCAGATCAGCGCGATCAGGCGGGTCTGGCCGGCCGCGCGAATCACCACGCTCATCACCTGCACGGCCGCCGACGCGGCGTAGGCAAGTCCGAACAGCAGCACCAGGCTGGCGTAGCCGTGGTATTTGCCGCCGAAGAAATGCCGCGCGATCGGCTCGTAAAAAATTGTTACCGCCAGGCCGTAGAGCAGCGCGCCGCCGCCGCACACGCCGAGCCAGCCGAGGACGTAGCGGCGCAGATCGCGCATCCGCCCGGCGACGCCGATTTCGCTGGTCACGCGCGGCAGCATCAGCGGCGTGATCGATCGGATCACCGGAAACAGCGGCCGCATCAGGACGCTCATGACGCCGATCGCGGCGGCGGCCTCGAGGTTGAGAAAGATCGGCGTGAGCACGATCAGGATCTGGCTCGACGACCATTGCGCGACGGTGGCGATCGCGTTCCAGCTCCCATACGCCCAATGGTCGGCGAACACGCCGCGCCGCGCCGCGCGTTCGCTGGCGGTTTCA
This sequence comes from Deltaproteobacteria bacterium, assembly GCA_021780585.1. Lineage (GTDB taxonomy): Bacteria > Desulfobacterota > Binatia > Binatales > Binataceae > JADMIL01. The sequence goes on along the minus strand of JAJXYM010000181.1, from coordinate 24 downwards.
CGCCAGTGCGGACCCAGCAGCAGC
>JAJXYM010000341.1 GCA_021780585.1 Deltaproteobacteria bacterium | reverse complement strand
GCCGCCGCCCGAGGCGATCGAACGGATGGGCGACAAGGTCGAGGCGCGCAAGCTGATGGCGGCCGCCGGCGTGCCGGTGGCGCCGGGTTCGCCTGACACGCTCGAGACCGAGGAAGAGGTCCGCGCAATCGCGAAGAAAATCGGCTTCCCAATCATGCTCAAGGCGGCGGCCGGCGGCGGCGGCAAGGGAATGCGGCTGGTCGAGAACGACAAGGACCTCGGATCGGCGGTGCGGACGGTCGCGAGCGAGGCCAAATCGTCATTCGGCGACGGCCGGTTTTACGTCGAGAAGTACCTCAACCGGCCGCGCCATATCGAGGTGCAGGTGTTCGCCGACCAGCACGGCGAAACCGTGCATCTGTTCGAGCGCGAATGTTCGATCCAGCGGCGCCATCAGAAGGTGGTCGAGGAATCGCCGTCGCCGTTTATCACGGCCGCGATGCGCCGGGAGATGGGCGAAGTCGCGGTGCGGGCCGCCCGGGCGGTCGGCTACGTGGGGGCGGGAACGATCGAGTTTCTGGCCGACGCCGATCGCAATTTCTACTTCATGGAGATGAACACGCGCATCCAGGTGGAGCATCCGGTGACCGAGCTGGTCACAGGCATCGATCTGGTGAAGGCGCAGATCGAGGTGGCGGCTGGACTGCCATTGTCGTTTCGGCAGGGTGATCTGGCGCAGCGCGGATGGGCGGTCGAGTGCCGGATTTACGCCGAGGATCCGGCGGCGGGATTCGTGCCGGCGCCCGGACGGATCGAGACGATGCGGCTGCCGGACGGTCCCGGCGTGCGGGTCGACGCGGGGGTTTACGAAGGCGCGGAAGTATCGCTTTTCTATGACCCGATGATCGCGAAGCTGGTGACCTGGGGACGCGACCGCAACGAGGCGATCGGACGGATGCGCCGCGCGCTCGGCGAATTCGTGGTCGCCGGAGCGTTGACCACGAACCTCGAGTTCCATCGCTGGATCGTGGAGCATCCGCGTTTCCTCGCCGGCGATTTCGACACCAATTTCATCAATCAGGAGTATCGGCCGGAGACCGCCGGGAAACGCGGCGACGACACACAACTGGCCGCGGTGCTGGCCGCGGCGGTGATGGCGTATCGCAACGGCCACAATGGCGCGGTGAAGACGGCGGCGGCCGCGCCGGCGGCGGCGACGGGCGGCGCGGCTTCGCCGTGGAAGATTCTGGGCCGGCTCGACATGCTCAGGCGCTAGATCGGAAAAGGAAGGAACGGCACGATGCCGATGCGATTCGTGGCGACGCTGGACGACGCCGAACATCAGGTGGAAGTCGAAGAGCTGGCGGCGCATACGCTGCGCCTGGGCTTCGGCGGGCGCAATTTCGAAGTGGACGTGCGCCAGGTCGGACGGTCAACGTTTTCCGTGCTTCTCGACGGGCGCTCGTTCGATCTGGACGTCGCGCGCGAGGGCGACGAGGTGGTGGTGGCGTCGCGCCGCGGGGCGACGCGGATCACGCTGGTCGACGCCGCCCGCCGGACCCATCGGCGCGGAGCGGCCGCGCGCGAGCATGGCGGCGGACGGGCGGAGCTGAAGGCGATGATGCCGGGGCGGGTGGTCAACGTGCTGGTCGCGGTGGGCGACGACGTCGCGCATCATCAGGGACTGGTGGTGGTCGAGGCGATGAAGATGGAGAATGAATTGAAGGCGCCGAAGGCCGGAAAAATCATCGAGATCAGGGTGAAGCCGGGCCAGACCGTCGAAAAAGGCGAGCTGCTGGTCGTGGTCGAATAGGCGGGCGAGGCGAGAACGATGCCGCAAGACGAACGCACGCTGGAAGTCGCACGGAAGAATTGGGAAGAGCAGCGCGTGGCCCCGGCGCTCAAGCGCGGCGGCGAGCGGCGCGAGCGTTTCGCGACCAGCTCGGGAATCGAGATCAAGCGCGAGTACGATCCCGAGGATCTGAACGGCTTCGATTTCCTGAACGAGCTGGGATTTCCCGGCGCATATCCGTTCACCCGCGGCGTGCAGCCAACGATGTATCGCGGACGGCTGTGGACGATGCGCCAGTACGCGGGCTTCGGCGACGCGGAAGAGTCAAACCGGCGCTACCGCTATCTGTTCGCCAACGGCCAGACCGGGCTTTCGGTCGCGTTCGACCTGCCGACGCAGATGGGTCGCGACCCGGACCACCATCTGGCGCGCGGCGAAGTCGGGCGGGTGGGAGTCTCGATCTGTTCGCTGGCGGACATGGAAACGCTGCTGGCGGAACTGCCGCTCGACCAGATTTCGACCTCGATGACGATCAACGCGACCGCATCGACGCTGCTGGCGCTGTATCTGGTCGTCGCGGAGAAGCGCGGCGTGCCGTGGAACAAGGTCAACGGCACGATTCAGAACGATATCCTCAAGGAGTATATCGCGCGCGGCACCTATATTTATCCGCCGCGCGGATCGATGCGCGTCATCACGGATATCTTCGAATTCGCGAGCCGTGAAGTTCCGAACTGGAACACGATTTCGATCTCCGGCTACCATATTCGGGAGGCGGGTTCGACCGCCGCGCAGGAGCTCGCATTCACGATCGCCGACGGCATCGCGTACGTCGAAGCGGCGGTGAAGGCCGGCCTCAAGGTTGATGATTTCGCGAGCCGGCTCTCGTTCTTCTTCAACGTCCATAACAATTTCTTCGAGGAGATCGCGAAGTATCGCGCGGCGCGCCGGATGTGGGCGCGAATCATGAAAGAGCGTTTCGGCGCGAAGGACGAGCGCTCGATGATGATGCGGTTCCACGCGCAGACCGCCGGCTCGACGCTGACCGCGCAGCAGGTCGAGAACAACGTCGTGCGGGTGACGCTGCAGGCGCTGGCCGCCGTGCTCGGCGGCGCGCAGTCGCTCCATACCAACTCGAAGGACGAGGCGCTGGCGCTGCCGACGGAGAATTCGGTGCTCCTGGCGCTGCGCACGCAGCAGGTGATCGCGCACGAGTCCGACGTGACCGACACGATCGATCCGCTGGGCGGGTCGTATTATATCGAGACTTTGACGGCGGAGCTGGAGAAAAAGGCGCTCGAATATCTCAACACGATCGACGATCTGGGCGGCGCGGTCGCGGGGATCGAGCGGGGCTTCCAGCAGCGCGAGATTCATAACGCCGCGTTCATCTATCAGCGCGAAATCGAAAACAAGTCGCGGATTATCGTGGGCGTCAACGAATTCACCACCGGCGACGGACCGGCGGGCGATATCCTGAAAGTGAACCCGGCGACCGAGGAGAAGCAGCGGGCGCGGGTCGAGCGGGTGCGGGCGGAACGATCGTCGAGCGCGGCGAGCGACGCGCTCGGGCGGATCGAACGGATCGCGCGCGACGGCGGCAATCTGATGCCGCCAATAATCGACGCGGTGCGCGCCTATGCGACGCTCGGGGAGATCGCGGACGCGATGCGGCGCGTGTTCGGCGAATACCGGCCGAGCAACGAAGTGTGACGCGGGTGTGACCCGCCGGACGGATTGCGGCGGCGGATGGGCTTTGCTTGCGCGCCGCCGTCAGGATAATTGATTCGCGGCGCGGCGCTGGCGGGCGGCCGGCCACGCAGGGAGATACGAATAGATGGGTCCGTTTCCCAAAGGGGTGTTTCTGACCAAGGGCGTCGGAAGGCATCGGGAGAAGCTCACCTCGTTTGAGCTGTCGCTGCGCTCGGCGCTGATCGCGGAATTCAACCTGGTGCGCGTGAAATCGATATTTCCGCCCAACTGCAAGTTGATTACGCCGCAGGAAGGGCTGCGCTATCTGACGCCCGGGCAGATCGTGTTCGCCGTGATGAGCGACAACGCGACCGACGAACCGCATCGCTTGTGCGCCGCGTCCGTCGGAGTCGCGATTCCGGCCGATCCGCGCCATTACGGCTACCTGTCGGAGCATCACAGCTTCGGCGAAACCGAACAGAAGGCGGGCGATTACGCCGAGGATCTGGCGGCGATGATGCTCGCGACGATTTTGGGCGTCGATTTCGATCCCAACGCCAGCTACGACGAGCGCAAGGACATCTGGCGCGTCTCGGACAAGATCGTTTCGACCCGCAACGTCACGCAATCGGCGATCGGCGATCGCGACGGACTGTGGACCTCGGTGGTCGCGGCGGCGGTGTTTGTCGACCTGCCGAACGGGAAATAGCGGCCGACGCAACTTCGCGCGGGCGGCGGATTGCGCGG
>JAJXYM010000045.1 GCA_021780585.1 Deltaproteobacteria bacterium | reverse complement strand
ATGCCCGCTCGGCAAGGTCCGGCCGCATAAGTCGGTGCTGTTCGAGCTGCATGATCGCTACGGCAGCCGCAAGGCGCAGGCGCTCGGCGACGCGGAATATCGCGCGGTCGAGGAAAAAGAACAGCTTTGACCGGAGCGCGCGTTTTGAGCGCCGACACGCTACGATCCGGCGCATGACCGCAGTCAATCCCCTTGTCGCGCTTGGCGTCCTCGGCTCGACCGCCGCGACCGACGCCATCTATGTCCTCTTCAACGCCGCCGTTGCGCAGCGCCGCCGGGTCCTGGCGGCGAGCTGGAGCGGCGCATGGTATCTGCTCTCGGCGTTTGCCGTGATCAGCTACACGCAGAATGCCTTTTACGTGCTGTTCGCGGCGGGCGGCTCATGGCTCGGCGCGTTCGGCGCGATGACCTGGCTGGGTCACTACGGCGGTGGCCCGGCGGAGCCGTCGATGCTCGAGCGGGCGGCCGGAGCCGGCAAATCCCCGCCCGCATAGCGCCTGTGGACGGATGGCGCGCGCGGCGGACGGCCGCGCTTGCGCGGCGCACGCGCCTGTGCGATTCCGATCCGTGAGGGCCAGCGACTGTGGGAATTATCGAATCGACCGCGCCCGGCGGCGGCAACCGGATCGTCGATCCATGTGCGCGCTGTGGCCGCGCCGAAGGCGTCTGGAGCGTCGCCTGGCCGGATTTGCCGCCCGACGCCTTCCATCTGCTGTGCGGGCGATGCCTGTGGCGGCAATTCCATGAAGTGCCGAAGGGTCCCGTCCGGCGCGCGCTGGTGCGCAAGGTCTTCGGCCGCCGCGTCTTCGGCAAAACCACCGCCTGAGCCGGGCGGGTCGCCGTCGTGAGCGACGCTTCAGCGCGCAAACCCGCCAGCACTTCGGCCAAAGTCCGCTTCGATGAATTATGCGCGGCGATGATGCGCTGCGAGCGATGCGCGGCGCTGGTGCGGACGCGCTCACGGGTCGTGCCGGGCGCGGGCGCGATGCCGGCGACCGTCGCGTTCGTTGGACTCGCGCCGGGCCGTTTCGGCGGCGACCGCACCGGAGTTCCGTTCGACGGCGATCGCTCGGGCGCAATGCTGCGCCGGATGATTCGTATCGCCGGGCTACGGCGGGTTTTTATCACCAACGTCGTGCGCTGTAATCCGCGCGACGCGGCGGGCCGTAATCGCGACCCGGCCGCCGGCGAGATCGCCAATTGCCGGGGCCATCTGCGGGCCGAGCTGGAACTCGCGCGCCCGCGCATCGTCGCCTGCCTGGGCAAGGTCGCATGGCGCGAGCTGGCCGGCCGCGCCGCGCCGTTTACGCCGGAAGCGCCCCGGCTCGCGACCGTCGGCGGGATGCGGCTCTTTGCGATGTACCATCCGGCGTACGTGATTCGTGGAGCCTATCCGGAAAGTTCCTACGCGCGGGATTTCGCCCGTTTGGCCGATCTGGTGCGAAGCCCGGCCGCCTCTGGCCGCGCCGTGGCGCCCGATTGACGGCGGCGGTCGCGCCCGCGATGCTGATCAAGGATGGAGATTACGCAGGAAAACGTCGCGGCCGGAATGCGTCAGGCCCGCTATATCACGAATCAGCGGGTCGAAACGGCGGTGTTTCTCGCGCTTGCGCTGGAAAAGCCGCTGTTGATCGAAGGTCCCGCGGGCGCGGGCAAGACCGAGATCGCGAAGGTGATCGCCGAGCTGCTCGGGACCGAGCTGATTCGGCTGCAATGCTACGAAGGCCTCGACGAGGCGCGCGCGCTCTACGAATGGAACTACCAGAAGCAGTTGCTGCGCCTGCAGGCCGATGAACATTCGGGGCAGCGCTGGGAGGATATCTCCGAGCATCTGTTTTCGCGCGATTACCTGCTCGAACGTCCGCTCCTGCGCGCGATCTCCGCGCCGCGCAAGACCGTCCTGCTGATCGACGAAATCGACAAGGCCGACGAGGAATTCGAGGCCTTTCTATTGGAGATTCTGTCGGATTTTCAGGTGAGCGTGCCGGAGCTGGGCACCCTGCGCGCGTTCGAGCGGCCGGTGGTGGTCCTGACCTCGAATCGCGCGCGCGAGCTGTCGGAGGCGCTCCGGCGGCGCTGTCTGCATCTGTTTATCGACTTTCCCGGAATCGAGCAGGAGCGCAAGATTATCCTGCTCAAGGTTCCCGGCCTGGACGCGCGGTTAGCCGAGGACGCGGCGCGCTTCGTCAACGCGATTCGCAAGCTCGAACTGAAAAAAGCGCCGTCGATCGCCGAAACGCTCGATTGGGCGCGCGCGCTGATGCGGCTCGGCGTCAAGGAACTCGACACGCCGGCGATTCGCGCCACGCTCGGCCTGCTGCTCAAGCATGAGGAGGACCGCGCCCGGGTCGAAGCGAAAGCTCCGGCGCTGGCGACGCGCCCGCGATGACCGGGCTCGGCGCCGCGCTGCTCGAGTTTGTCGCGGAGCTGCGCGCGGCCGGCGTGCGAATCTCGGTCGCCGAATCGATCGACGCGATGCGCGCGGTCGTCGCCGCCGGAGTCGAGCGCGTCCCGATGCGCGAGGCGCTCGCGGCGGCGCTGATCAAGGACGAAGGCGACCGTCCGCTGTTCGACGAATTGTTCGTGCGCCGCTTCGCCGTGCCGTCGCGGACCGCGATCGGCGATCGGCGCGGCCGGCGCGAACGCGCCGGGGTCTTTGGCGCGGCCGGCGGTCCGAATCCGTCCGGAACGGCGGCCGGAGTCTCGGTTCGCGCGCGCGAACAGGAGGCCGAACCGTTAGCCGAACCCCCGCGCCAGCCGCGCGACGACGCCCCGCATCGACCCGGCGCGCGTTCTGTCGCCAGCCCCGACACGAACGAAGCTGACGGCAAGCGGGCGGACCATGCAGCCCCGTCAGGGGGCGAACTCGACGCCGCGCCGCAACCGGAGGGCGTCGGCGCAAGCCCTGACGACGCGGCCGGGCGGGAGGATTCGCCGGGAATCGAAGCGGGTCGCGCGGCGGCCTTGCGCGCGCTCGAGCGCACGCCGTTCGGACTCTATCGCGACCTCGAATACGACCGCGCTCGCGATGCGTTAATACTGCTCAAACGTCGTTTCCGATTGCATCTCGCGCGCCGCCTGCGAATCGCCGCGGCCGGGAAGATCGACCTGCGCCGGACGCTCCGCGCCGCGATCCAGCATGGCGGCGCGCTGGGCGATCTGCGCTTCCGCGCCCGCCGCCCGCGCCATCTGGAGCTACTGGTGTTGGCGGATCTCTCCGGCTCGATGACGTATGCCGCGGCGCTGATGCTGGAGTTGGCGGCCGGAGCGATCGGCGCTTTCCGGCGGGTGCGCAGTTTGGTCTACGTCGATCGGCTGGCGGAGGCCGGCTTCGAGCGCGGGCGATTGGTCATGACGCCGGCGCTGGACCTCTACGCCCGCTCAGACTTCGGTCGCGTGCTGGGCGAACTGACGGCCCGGCGCGCCGAACTGATCACGCGCGCGACCGTAATCGTTATCATGGGCGACGGGCGCAATAACCGGCGTCCGGCGCGCGCGGACCTGCTGCGCGAATTGAGCCGCTCGTGCCGCGCGATAATCTGGCTCAATCCGGAGCCGCCAGAGCGCTGGAATACCGGCGACAGCGCGATTGGGCAGTACGCGCGCGCGGTTACCGCGATGATTCCGGCGGGGAATCTGCGCGAGCTCGAGCGCGGGCTGAAAAGCGTTGTCTAAAGCGACCCGGTGGGTATGCTGGCTAAAGAGGCGGAGCTTTTCTCCGAATTGCATCGCTTCGCCACGACTGGCAATCTGTTGCAATTATTCCTATCAGTCTTAAAAATTGGGGCAATTTGTTTGACGCACGTCGCTTAAAGACGATAGAAAAGGCGTTGAGCAGCAAATTCCTATGGCAGCAAACATTCTCCGCCTAAAACTTGTACCGAACTTCGTCGCCTACCTTATCGTCACGACGGCGCTGATACTCCTGAGTCTGGGCGCCGGAGTGGCGCGTGCGCAGACCGTCGCCGGTTCCATCAGCGCGGTCAGCGGCGGCGTCACCATCGTGCGTGCGGGCGCCTCCAGCGCCGCCACTTATGGCGAGAAGGTCAATGTTGGGGATCGATTGATCACCGCGGCCAATGGCAACGTCACGATTACGTTGACCGATGGCAGTCAGATGGAGTTGGCGGAATCGAGCACGCTAACGCTCGACGAAAACACGCTGACGCCGGGCGGTCAG
>JAJXYM010000302.1 GCA_021780585.1 Deltaproteobacteria bacterium | reverse complement strand
GGAACGATCGCCCATTTAACCTCCTGCAGGCCGAAGCGGGCGTGCTCGGCGACGACGCGCAGATCGCACGCCTGCATCAACTCGAATCCGCCCGCGATACAGAAGCCGTTGACGGCGGCGATAATCGGCTTGTCGACGTCGAATTTGCGCAGGAGGGCCCAATCGCCGAGCTTGCGATTCGCGAAGAGCTTCTGGTCCCATTCGTCCTCGGGCTTGCGCGCGCCGGTAAACAGCGGGATCAGCTTGCCGAGGTCGGCGCCGGCCGAAAAGGATTTGTCGCCCGCGCCGGTGACGATCGCGGCGCGGATCTCGTCGTCGTCGTTGACGCGCTGCCACGCCTCGGCCATCCGCACGAGGACTTCGGGATTGAGGGCGTTATGGACCTGCGGGCGGTTGACGGTGAGATAGGCGATATGGTTGCGGACCTCGAACAGCAAAGCCGGCATGATTCAACTCTCCCATGCGTCCGGCGCGCGCGAGGGCGCGTCCGGCCGCGGCGTCATTGGCGAGAGTGCTAGCGAACTCCCCGCGCACATGCAATCGAAGGTTGGGAAGTATTGGGCGGACCGACGCGCAGATCCTGTTCGGCGCGGGAAAATTCGCCGCCGGCTCGAAACCGCGGGCCTAATCCATGAAGATGTCGCGCAAGCGCGCGAGAGCGGCGCGCAGAGTTCTGCGCTCAATCTCTCCCAGCCGCTTTGCCAGACGCCGCTTGTCGAGGGTTCGCATCTGATCGAGCAGAATCAAACCGTTCTTTCCCGCGAAGCTGACCGGAATACGGAAAGGCGCCGGCCGACTGCCGGTCGTCATTGGCGCCACGATGACGGTGCGCAGATAATCGTGAATCTCCGGGGGCGAGACGACAACGCATGGGCGGGTTTTGCGGATTTCGCTGCCCACGGTTGGGTCAAGGGTGGCCAGCCATACGTCGCCGCGGCCGACGGTGCGAGGGGCCGCCGGCGACGGTTTTACCATTCCAGGTCCGCGTCGTCGGCGTTGCCGAACTCGGGCCACACGAGCGCGTCATCGCCGCTCTCCGCGATCTTTTTTGCCGCATCGGCCCATCCGGCGCGCGGATGCCGTTTGGCGGGCGCCAGAACGATCCGGCCATCATCGAGCGACAAATCGAGGTCGTCCCCGGTCTCGACGCCGATCTGGGCGAGGATCGGCTTGGGGATAATGACGCCGGAGGAATTGCCCATCTTCCGAATCGCGGTACGCATCGTAAATTCGCCTCGTGTAATAACAATATTCTTACAGGCAATGGTGGAACATCTCAACCGGCTCGTCTTCAGCGCGCAGATGCGGGCTTGTCGCGCGCGATTTTCGAGGCGGAGAGGGCAGGATTAGATCCGGCAAATGACCGCGTGCGAAAGGAAACCTTTGCCTGATTGGATATGAAAAAGGAGTACGACCTGAGCAAAGGGAAGCGCGGGCCGGTGATTCCGCGCCGCCGGAGAAGGTGCGGATCACGATCCGGCTGGACCGCGATATCGTGGACCACTTCCGGGAGCGGGTCCGGAAAGCGCATCGGGGGCAACTATCAGACGCTAATCAATGACGCGCTCAGGGAATACCTCCGACGACCCGGCCTGGCGGAGCAGGTCGGCGCGGAAGTGCGGTAGGTGCTGCGCGAGGAGCTGGAGAAGATCCGGGCGAACGTTTGAACCGCGCCGGCGCGATAACTGCGACGCGCCCGTCGAAGCCGAGCGTCGCTCAGTGAGTCCCAGCCGACTCAGTGCGTGGAGTCTTGACCCGATCCGAGAGCTATTGACGTCCAGTTGCGCGCATTATCTCCGCTACAACGTGCTCAAGACCACGTTCGGAGGAGACCGCCAACCGGTCCGCCAATGTTGGCGAATAGGCTGCAACCCGATCTCGGTCAATTTCATGCCACACGGGCAGGATGACCTTTTTTCCATCAACTTCGCGTGCAACCAGCCCGTCAAGTTCTATCAATGGCCAGTTCTTTTGCAGAAAATGAGGGCTGATGACAACTACTCCAAATTTAGAGTGCACGAGGCCGCGATCAATTGATCGTCGCAAGCTGTCTCCAATCGTCAGTGTAAATTCATCAAACCAAACGTGAAGACCTCGGGTTTGTAACCTTTCGGCCAATGGACGTACGAAAGCCTCTTTGTCTTCGCTGGCATGGCTCACGAACACGTCCCATTCGACTGAGGGCGTCTCTGGAGCTTCCTGACGAACAAGTTCGTTGCGTTGAATTTCCCGAAGAATATCGCTAGGTTCATGATCGATAGTTCTGGTGAAATTCTTCGCATTTTCAATCCTCGCGGCGAGCGAGCTTAATGCTCTTTCTGGCCAATTATCGCGGACTTTCTTCTCGTATTCCTGTTGAAACTGATTCACCCAAAGCGTTATAGCAGCCTTCCAGTAGCGCAAATTTCCGACCGATATCCTGCCAATCAGAATCTCCGAATCATTATTTTCGGCCAATTGGCGATTGCCGACATCAATCATCTTTTTCAAGTCGTGAGCTTCTTGCTGGTATGGAGGGTATGAGCCACCGGTTTCGATCACGCGCCTGTTCCATTCTTCAATTTCATGGTGAAGCAAGCGCAATCCCTCCTGAACGATTTGAAAATTCGAACGGGAGACCTCGAGAACTGTCAATAGAGTCCTATCGAACTGATAACGGTAGCTCATACGGAATGGCCTTAAATTGCATCAGCCAGCTTTTTGCCTAATGCAAAGAATATCGGCGAGCGCGTTCTGGATATTGCATACCTCGCTTTCCTACGCCGCCCGTAATCTCACGCGGCGGGGGCCGAAGGTCGCGACAACTTCCAGTTCGCCGCCCAGAGCGGCGACGTAGCGTTGCAATGTCGATAGCCGGTAATCCGAACGGCTTTCGAGCCGCGAGATCTCCGACTGCGCCTTTTTGAGAGCCTCGGCCAGTTCTTCCTGGGTTTTGCCGGCCGCCTCGCGTAGTTCCCGCAGGTCCATTTCGAGCAGCTCGTTCTCGACGGCGCGGTCGATCTCCTTCAGCCTTTGCGGCGAGAACTTTCGCGCCCTGATGTCACGCCAACTCTTGGTCTTCATCTTTATCGTCTCCCCTTTTTCAGAATGGCCAGATATTCGGCCCATATCCGTTCAGCGTGCGGCACAAATCTTTCATAGAAGCGATCGTCGCCGGTCTTATCTCCGCCGAGCAGCAGCACGGCGCGGCGCACCGGGTCGAACGCGTAGAACACGCGCAGTGGATGCCCGCCGGATTGAATCCTCAGTTCGCGCAGCGCCTGCGATCCTTTAATCTCGCTGCAATATGGGAAGCCGAGCGCCACGCCCTTATCCTCAAGCAAGCCGACTACGCGAGCGACCGCTTCGCCGTCTTTTTCGGATAGCTCCAGGAACCACGTTTCAAATTCCTCGGTACCCTCAACCTCAACCATCGCCACGTCCGTCCGCGTCCGCGTTTACCTTCGGACGCGCCTTATTGGTTCTCCCTTTTGATTATGTGCTTTAGAGCATATACGGTCAAGAGCATGAGCGGATTGGCGGGATCGCGGCTTGAAGGGGCGAAGCGGTTGATTCTCAAAAAAAACGGTTTCGCGCTATAGTCCGCTCGTGCGCCTGAGCGATGCGCGCCGGGCAGCCCATACGGAGCGATTTTGGCCATGAGCGAGAAGGTGTTGCATACCGCGATCTGCGATCTGTTCGGAATCAAATATCCGATCATGCTGGCCGGGATGGGCGGCGCGTCGACGCCGGCGCTGGCCGCCGCCGTCTCCAACGCGGGCGGACTCGGCGTGCTCGGCGCCGCCGCCTGCGCGCCCGACGAGCTGCGCCAATGGATCCGGCGCACGCGCGAGCTGACCGACAAGCCCTTCGGGGTCGATACGCTGTTGCCCTCGACCGTGCCGTCGGGCGGCAGCGTGCAGAAGTTCAAGGCGGAGTTGCCGCAATCGCATATCGATTTCGCCAGGGAGTTCAAGCGGCGCCATAACATTCCCGATCCCGATCCGGCGAAGACGCCCGGCCGCGGCTTCGCCTTTTCGCGCGATTTCTTCAATCAGCAGATCGAAGTCGTGCTCGACGAGCGTGTGCCGGTCTACGTCGCGGGGCTGGGCGATCCCGGCTTCATGATTCCCGAGGCGCATAAGCGCGGGATGAAGGTGATGGCGATCGCGGGCGCGGTGAAGCATGCGCGGCGCTTCGTCGATTCGGGC
>JAJXYM010000017.1 GCA_021780585.1 Deltaproteobacteria bacterium | reverse complement strand
ATCCGTGCGCAGCGCCTCGAGCCCGCGATACGCGATCGGCCCCACGCACGACGGCCGCTTCATCACGGTCACGCCGCTTTCGCGTCCGCCGCGTTTGGTGAAGCTCGGAAAGTCGCCCAAATCGGCGGCGAACAGGGGCGCGCTTTTGCCGCCCTCGAATCCGCTCAGCCGGTCTTTCACGTACGTGGCGTATGACGGCTTGCCCATCTCGCCGTCATTGACGATATCGACGCCCGCGCGCGCCTGCCGCGCGATCGTCTCCGCCACGCTCGTGCGCACCCGCTCGGCGAGCGCGCCGGCGTCGTACGTCTCGCCCGCCTCCTTCGCCCGCAGCATCGCCATCAGATCGTCGGGGCGGGGCAGGCTGCCGGTATGGGTCGTGAGAATTCGCTCGCTGCCGCGTTTCATCGGGACGCTCCCTGCGCGCCGGGGCGCGCGGCTGTCGTGGTTGACGCAACCGCTCAATGGCTATTCGCCGCCACGTTAGCGCGGTCGCGGCCCGCGCGGCCAGCGCTATTTGCGGCCGGGCGCGTCCGCCGGATCGATAAAGCCGAGTTCGCGCAGCCGATCGCGCGCCTCCGCCGCGCAATCCGCATACACCATCAGGCGTGCGGGCACGGCGGTTCCGTAAAGTTGCGAGAAGCTCGCGTCGAAGATAAAGGCGTCGAGGCCCGCGGCAGCGAGCAGGTCGCGCGCGATTCCGAGCCGCACCAGGTCGGAGTCGGCGAACACCGCTTCGAACCGATCCGGCGAGTTCCGTCCGTCGTCAACCATCGCGCTTCGCCACGGCCGGCGATTCGACGCCCGGCGCACAACCCGCTCGGGTCGGTCCGCGGCGCGCTTGTGGTCGAACGTTCACGTTCGCGCGCCGGCCGCGCTCAGGCTGCGGATCCGGTTGTACAACAGAAAGCCGGCGCCCGCGACGACCGCGATCGCGATCGCGCCGTCGCAGCGATGGAACCACGGGCCGAGCGCGCCCCAGTTCTGCCCGAGCTTCATCCCCGCGTAGGCGAGACCGAGGCACCAGATATACGACCCCGCCAGCGTATAGAGAGTGAACGGCAACAGCCGCATCCGCGCCACCCCCGCCGGGAACGCGATGAAGGTTCGCACCACCGGCAGCAGCCGCGCGGTGAAGACGGCGTGCGCGCCCCAGCGCGCGAAGAAGTGGTCCGCGATTTCCAGTTCATGCGGCGCGATCAGCACCCAGCGCCCGTAGCGTTCGAGGAAGCGCCGTCCGCCGTTCGCGCCAATCCAGTACGCGACGTACGATCCGGCCAGACATCCGGCCGCGCCCGCGATCGCGACCGCGTTCAGTCCAAAACGTCCGCTCGCGACCAGATAGCCCGAAAACGGCATCGTCACTTCCGACGGCAGCGGCACGCACGCGCTCTCGATCGCCATCATCAGAAAGACGCCGCCATAGCCCAGCGCGGAAATCGCGCCGATAATCAGCGCGGAAACTCCGCTTATCAGTTTATCGATCATTCAGCCGCCCCGTGATTTTCCGCGCGCGCCGCGCGCGGTCACGCCCCAACTTGCCATGCCGCGCGATCCGTTGCGAGACGCCCCGGCGCCGCGCGCGGTCCGCGTTCGCCCGCCCGTCGTCCCGCGCCGCCGGCCGCGTCGTCGGGTCTCGCGCCGCCGCGCGGCGAATTTATCCACAGTCCAGCGCTTTTGAACAATTTGTCGCCAAAATGACAATTTAGATTGAATTAGTATGGATAAGACGCCCAGAATCACTTGTTCATCGAGACGCGCTGGGCTATTCCGATCAGGTCGGCCGGCGGAATCCCGGGGCGCGCGCCACGCGAAATCTTCCGTTCGCCGCAAAAAGAGGTGGCGAATCGTATGCGATGGCCCGAGGGGATGGAGCCTGAGCAGGCGGTTGTACACGCCCGTAACGAATTGATCATCGCCGCTCCGCGCGAGCGGATCTGGCGTTGGCTATGCCGCGCGGAGCGATGGCCCGAATGGTATTCGAACTGCGGATGGGTGCGGTTTCGCGACGGCGGCGGCCCCGACCTTGCCGCCGGCGCCGAGTTCGTCTGGAAAACTTTCGGCGTGCGGATCAAAAGCCGCGTCCTGACCTTCGCTCCGCCGGGCGAGCTCGGATGGGACGCCCGGGCCTTCGGCCTGCACGCCTATCACGGATGGGAGCTGCAAGCGCTGCCCGACGGCAATACGCGCGTTGTCACCGCGGAGACGCAGCGCGGCGCGTTGTCGTCGTTCGGCCGATGGTATCTGCGGCGCGGCCTCCTGCGTGAACATCAGAACTGGCTTGAAGGCCTCGCCCGGATGGCCGCCTCCGGCGACCCCGCCTGATCGCCGCGATTTATCGATTTGTAGATCCGCATAGCGGCCGCCGAGGCGATCGATCGCAGTCGCGCCGACGAACTAAAAATCGGCGAGCTCGCTCGGATTGCCGGGCGGACGGTTGAAGGCGGCGGGCGGCTGGACTAAGTAACCGATCGTCCGGAGGCGCATATGGAGATTTCGGCCGAGTCATTGTGTTTCCTCTCGTTGAGTGAGCTTGCGAACCTGATCCGCGAGCGCAAGGTCACGTCCGCCGGCGCCACGCGCGCGATTCTCGATCGCATCCGCAAGCTCAACCCTTCCCTGCGCGCCTACCTGACGGTCCTCGACGAATCGGCGATCCGCCAGGCCGAAGCCGCCGACCAGGAGATCGCCGCCGGCCGCTGGCGCGGACCGCTCCACGGCGTTCCCGTCGCGGTCAAGGATCTCTGCTGGACCAAGGGCGTTCCGACCACCTGCGCGAGCAAGGTGCTGCGCGACTGGCGGCCCGACGCGAACGCCACCGTCGTCGATCGCTTCGCCGCCGCCGGCGCCGTACTCCTCGGCAAGCTCCATCTGACCGAATTCGCCGTCGCCTGGTACCATCCCGAATTTCCTCCGCCGCTCAATCCCTGGAATCCAGCGTTATGGCCCGGCGCCTCCTCCAGCGGTTCCGGCGCGGCGATCGCGGCCGGCCTTTGCTACGCGGCGATCGGCACCGACACTGGCGGCTCGATCCGTTTTCCGGCCGCGGCCAACGGCATCGTCGGATTGAAGCCGACCTGGGGCCGCGTCAGCCGTTACGGAGTCTTTCCGCTCGGCGAGTCGCTCGATCATATTGGACCGATGACCCGCACGGTCGCCGACGCGGCGCTGGTGCTCGGCGTCATCGCCGGACAGGATCCGCGCGACGACACCTCGCTCAACGCTCCCGTTGACGATTACGCCGCGGCCGTCGATGCGGGCGCGAAGGGAATCCGCGTCGGCTTCGACGAGAAATACGTCGCCCGCGCCTCCGCCGACGTCGTCGCCGCGATCGCCGCCGCCGTCCGCGATCTCGAACGTCTTGGCGCGCGCATAGTCAAGGTCGCCGTCCCCGACGTCGACCCCTGCCTGAGCGTATGGACCACGCTTTGCTCCGCCGAGACCGTCGCCGCCCACGCCGCGACCTATCCCTCGCGCGCGGCCGACTACGGTCCCGGCTTCCGCTCGTTCCTTGAGGTTGGCGCGTCGGTCAGCGGCCGCGACTACGCCAACGCCCACATGGTCCGCGAGCGCTTCTCCAACCGCTTCCAGCAGCTTTTCGATCAGGTCGACGTGATCGCGTGCCCGTCGATGCCGTCGGCGAGCATGCCGGCCGACGCGATTCCGCCGAACGCGAGCGCCTTCACCGGGCCGAATCCGCTCCTCGCCTTCACGGGGCCATTCAACATGAGCCGCAATCCGACGCTCTCGATGCCGGGCGGACCGGGGCGCGGCGCGCCGCCGCCGAGCCTGCAGCTAATCGGCCCGCGACTGGGCGAGGCGACGCTGATTCGCGCCGGCGCGGCCTACGAACGCGCCACCGAATGGCACAACCAACGCCCGAAAGTTTGATTTCGCCTCTGTCGCCGAAATCATGCTTGTTCGCTGAAGAATCTTGAGGCTCAACAAATCCTGCGGACCTTGAGGCGCCAAAAAATCCAATAGTCGCCGACGCGCGGCCCACCCACCAACAAAATTTTGCCGTGCCGCTTCTCGAACCCGGGAGCAGCCTTCGGGCTGCCCCCGGCGCAACTCTCCTCATGACGCAGGAGCGCTCTTATGACGGAGATCCGATCGTACCGTCATTTGAATCAAACGAGCACGGTAGCGCAGTACGAGGTGAAAATCGGATAATTTGTCGTTCGGCCTAGATCGGA
>JAJXYM010000008.1 GCA_021780585.1 Deltaproteobacteria bacterium | reverse complement strand
CGCGCCGCCGCTGGCCGATTGCGCGAACATCACGTCCGAAAGTCCGTAGAGCCCGGTCGTCGAAAGCGCGTCCTGGACCGTGAAGGAGGCGTTCGACCATGCCAGATAGACCACGCCGGCATTCTTCTTGCCGCGGCCGACGGCTAGCGCCGGAGCCTCGTTCGCGCGGATAAAGCCTTGCAGATCGGCGCCGTCGCCAATCGCGACCACGCTGCCCGCGACCACCGGCGCGCCGAAGCTCGCCGCGTTGTCGGTCGAGCGCACGATTTCGATCGCGCGCGCGGTGGGGTCGCCGTTTACGCCCATCGACTCCCATGCGACATAGACTTCGCCGCTCGGACCGACCGTGACCTGCGGCCATGCGTCCATTGCATACGGATTATTCTGATCGGCGCATACCTGATCGACCACCCGCGGCGGAGCGCTCCAGTTGACGCCGCCGTCGGTCGACGCGACCAGCTCGATTCCGTAGCGCGGAATCGGTTGCGAGTTGCCGTCCGTGCCGCAGATCGCGCCCGAAAAATCGGTGTCGGCGTAAACCAGATAAAGCAGCGCCGGATCGGCGTGGTCGAGCGCCAGCTTGTCCTGACCGATAATGTCGGTCAACGAACTTTTCAGGATCGCCGGCGACGGAGCGGGAAACGTCCGGCCGCCATCGGTCGAATGGGCCAGGCTGATTCCGGTCTGATTATTGAGACTGTCGTACCATACGGAGGAGAAATAGAAATTATCGGCGTCCGCGCAGGCGAGCGACGGATCTCCGATTAGCGCCTGCCATGAATTGGCCGGCGGCGCCGGCGGTCCCTGGTAGCCGAAGGCGCCGCCCCGATTCGACGAGGTTGAAAAACCCACCGCGCTCACGCCGCCGCTGCCCAGCAGCGTGCGGATTTCGCTGCCGGTGTCATTGAACGCAACCGCGACATTGGCGCCGCACCAGGCGCCGGCGGTCTCGTTCTGCGTAAAGCCGGTGAAGCGGGTCGCGCCCAGGGTGACGTTCGAGATCGGCCGCGGCCCGGCCAGGAATATTTCCGCCATGCCTTCGACCGCGTCCCCCGCCAGCCAGGTGGGGCCGAAATCGATCGCCGCTCGCGACGCGATCAGTTGCGCCAGTTGCGGACCGATCGCGTTCCAGCGCGTCGCCAGCGCCATCAGATTACGGGCCGCGCCGGCCAGGTTCTCGCGCCGCAGATGCGGATTCGCGGCGAACGCCTGATAGCGCGCCGCCAACGAATCGAACACCGCCAGCGGCGCCGTCGCGGACGCGGCGCCGGCTTGCGCCCACGCCCGACCGCCCGCCCCGCCCATCATCACCACCCCGATCGCTATCACGATCGCGACCCCACACCTTCGGCGATGCGTCACGACCCGCTCCGCGGGAATAAATTGACGGCGCCTTCGCCGCCGCTCCGCGAAGTTGCTATCCAAATCGGGCGCCAGCGCGCGGCGGACGGCTCATACGCACTGAGCGCGGGCAATTTCCCCTTTTGCTACATGTATCATTTGAGAATCTGTCGCGTGGACGCGCGGATGCGTGGCCGCGGAAATCGTCGCGCGGCGCCAATCGCGCGGGACGATGACAAAATCTGGCCGCCGGAATTATGCCGGTGCGCTCGCTCTCGCCCGAACGGAATCAGGCGCTGAATTGAGCGCCACAGGCCGACGCCGTCAGTAGTCGATCGACCGGTATTCCTGGAACTTGCGATCGACCGCACGGCGCGGGCGCGCGACGGCGGCGGCATCGTTCCCGGACAGTCGTCGCAGCGTCGCGAACACCCGGCCGATCAGACCCGTCCTCGGACCCAATCCCATGCGGGCTATCGCCAGTTCCCGTTCTCTGACATTCGCTGATTTAGGCGCTTCCATACGATTCGCATTACTCTTTCGCGCCTGGCGCCGCGCGGCGCCAGGGTTCAGAGCTGCGCAACCGGATACAGCATCGTCCGTGCCGATTATGGAAATGCGCTATATCGAGTCTGAATCGCTTCTAGCCATTTTTGCCGTCGTGCCGGTCAAGCCGATGTGTCATCAGCGATACAATCGCGGGAAAATCGAAGATCGCTCCGCGTGCGGGAAACGCGACGGCGCAAGCGTTCCCGACCCTGGCCGCGCGCGATTGCGCGAACCTGATTGACTATTGCGGCCGAGGCCTATTTGCGCGCGGCAAACGGCCGATCGCGTTCGCTCAACGCCTCTTTCAGTCCGCGTTCCCGACTCGCCTTCATCCATTGCTTGACGGTGTCCGTCTGATGCGCAAGGCAATCGAGATCGGCCGCGGACTGTTCGAGCGCGCGGATGCCCTGCACGTCGAGCCAGCGATTGACGGCGGCCTTATGCAGCGCCAGCAGCTCGACCGGCACCATCGCGACGCGGCGCGCATAGGCGATCGTCTCCGCATCCAGCCGGTCCTTCGGATAGACGCGATTCACCAGATGGCATTCGAGCGCTTCCTGAGCGTTCATCAGATCGCCGGTGAAGAAATACTCCTTGGTCTTGCGCGGACCGATCAGCACCGGCCACATCGAAAGCGTCGGCAGGATTCCGAGCGCGCGGCCCGCCGGATGGCCGAATTGGGCGTCCTCGCTGGCGAAGACGAGATCGCAATGGCCGGCCAATTCGGTCGCGCCCGCCAGACAATAGCCGTGAACCTGCGCGATCGTCGGCTTGCCGATCGACCACAGGCGCTGCCAGCGTTCGATCAGGCGATGCAGGTTGATGCGGTCGCTGGAGACGGTGAACCCCGACCCGGGCTGCTGCGTGCCCTGCAGATCGTAGCCGGCGCAGAAAGCGCGTCCGGCGCCGCGGATGATCAGCACGCTCAGGTCGCGGTCGGCCTCGAACTGATCGAGCGCGCGATCGAATTCACCGAGCAGCTTGGGCGAGAGCGCGTTGAGCTTTTCGGGCCGGTTGAGCGTGAGCCGGCAAATTTTGTCCTCGACCTTTTCGACCAGCAGCGTTTCGTAATCCGCCATCGCATAATCCTCCCGACCTGATGCGGCGTTTGTCGTCCGCGGCCAACCGGAGACGTTGCGGCTCAATGCCGCGCGAGAAAATCTCCCGGCACTTCGGCGCTTTCCTCGGGCGCCTCCCAGAAAAACAGATGGCCCGCGCCTTCGATCACATGCACTTTCGAACCCGGAATACCCTGATGGAGCAGGTCGGCGTTGGCGGCGGGAACGATCGGATCGGCGCTCCCGGTGATCACCATCGTTGGGGCCTGAATCCGGCCCAGACGGGCGGAGCTGTCGAACGCCGCGATGGCCTCCCATTGCCGGCGATAGGTATGCAGCGGAGTCGCGGGATAAGCCGTCATCTCCTCGATGCGCGCGTCGATAATCGCGCGCCCGGCGGGCGCGGCGACGAATGCGGGATTGCAGCACGCCTCAAGCATCCGGCGCGCCTGATCGCCCATCGGCAGGTTCGGGTCCGGCGCCAACGCCGCGGTCGCCTCGGGCGGCGCCAGGACGGATTTCGCGAAGCCGCAGTTGGTGCATCCCAGCACCAGTCCGCGCAATCGCCCCGGATGGTTCAGCGCGAACTCCTGCGCGATCATCCCGCCCATCGAGATGCCGTAGACGTGGGCGCGGTCGATTCCGGCATGGTCGAGCACGGCGGCGACGTCGTCGGCCATGTCGGGCAGGGTCCAGAGGCGGTCGGGATGGTCGCTTTCGCCGGTTCCGCGATTATCGATCAGCAGCGTGCGAAAGCGCTTCGCGATCGCGCTGACGAACGGTTCGCCCCACGTGCGCGACGACCCGCTATAGCCCATGATCAGCGCCAGCGGCGCGCCGTCGCCGCGGATTTCGTAGCGAATCTTCGTGCCGTCCCGGCCGTTGCAGTAAATTGCTTTCGCCATTCGTTCACCTCACGCCGGAGGCGCGACGCTTGGCCGCATCCGGGCGCCTCAAGAAATGGCGCATTCGGCCGCCCCTCGGCAAGCGCCCTGCTCCGCCCGTGCTGTGCGCACGGCAGGATTCCGGCCCGTCGGGCATTTTTGGAGCTTGGAGAGCCGTCAGCGCGGGGCCACAAAAAAAACGCGCGAACCCACGACGGGGTCCGCGCGTTGGCGCAAAGCCGGGACGGGAGAAGTTTAGTTGTCGGCCGGCACGTGCCAGAGATTACGCGCCGCGGTTGCCGAACGCTCGATCAGCTTGCGGGCGAAGTTGTGCTGCGCCTCGAACAGCGGGGCAAGCGGCGTCTCCTTGG